>CALDJV010000248.1 GCA_937899305.1 uncultured Cytophagaceae bacterium | reverse complement strand
TATAGCGACGAGAGATCAGCCAAATGGATTAGGTTATTTATGTAGTTTTACTAAATAATGTAATTTCGTTTTTACCAAAACGAGTTCAGTTACAAACTGAACATCATCTCAAGGCCTCAGTTTCGAAACTGAGGCCAGGGCTTAACTTAATGATGTTATACCAAGGGAAGACCACCGAAAAAACAATCAGGAAACTTTTATCACAAGGCTTACCCTTGTTAAGAACAATCGTCTTCACAACTTTTTGGGGTGTACCCCATTACCCTGCCTCGGGTATCAAATTGAAAGTCACAACAATCAAGCAGCATCTGTTTGATTTTTTTTCGGCTACGTTGCACCTTCGAGCGCAGGCTAGAGTAAGGCATTTCGTATTGTTGGGCCAGGTCTTTTTGTCGAATATTTTTTAATTCAGCCGCTACAAAAATCTCTCTCTCCTCTTCAGGCAAAAGATTGATGTATAAGTTTAAGCACCCAGCTAGCCTCTCAAGCGCCTGTTCTTCGTCCTCCTCAGTATCTATTGCTTCAGATGGCAGATGTTGCTGCTTACGGAAATAGTCCATGATTACATTGCGGGTAATTTGATACATCCAAGGCACCAGCTTTTGTTCGTCCTTTAAGGTGTCCATTTTATGCCATATCTTCATAAAAGTATCTTGTACCAAATCCTTGGCATCGGCTTCTTGCCCTACTTTTTTTAGGATAAACAAAAACAATTGCTGGTAAAATTGTCGATATAGATTTTCAATGCTCATTTTTAAAAATTCCCAAAGTGTATATAAATATAATACAAGCAGCAATTCCAAACAAAACAGGAGTGCTCAACCATTTTAAAAACACTAAGCCCAGTAATGCGCCTACGGCTGCTCCCAAATCACGCCAAGTAGTCAAAACTGCCAATACAAGTAATCTTTCGGACTGAATTGTAGTTTGAGTAGCCATTGCAGGTGACAAAGTAGAAAACATGCGAGCCATTATAAAAGTGCCTATCGTTCCTAGTTCTACATTTCCTGCACTTATCAAGCCCAGCGCCATCACGACTCCAATCAATGATAATAAGCAAATTCTTTTTAAACCAAAACGATCGGCTAACCACCCTATTAGCGGCGAGAAGAACAAGCCAGTCAAACGCCGGATGATCAAATAAAAAGCAGTCAAACTGATTAATTGGATTGAATTTATCCCAGTCTGTGCCAATAAATCCGGCATCATCACTACCAATCCTCCTTCGGCCAAGGTCGCTACCCAAAAAACCACTTGTTCTATTAGGTTTGGCCACCCTAAGCGGGCAATCGTAGGCTTGCCCGACTCTTCAATGTTTTTGGGTAATCCAAATGCCAGCAACACTGCTCCCAAAGAGAGTACCCCAAACCCTATAAATGTATATGATATGCCCAAGGTTCCAATCAATGCAGGTCCAGCGCTCAAAGCCAAGAGTGGGCCCAATTCATATACTGCTCCACTCAACCCCAAAAGCAAACCTTGTTGCTTTCCGGCAAGAGCTTTGTGCATTGTATTGATTCGTAAAGTAGCATAGGCAATTCCCCAACCAATTCGGGCAACCAATAATATAATTAATTGATGGCTCATGCCATATACCATCGTACTGATGGCAGCTATAGCGGCGGCCCAAATACTGGACCGACGCAAACCCAGTATCTGAATGGCATAAGCTACCAGACGGTTGGCTACCAATCGTACAAACCTATTGACTGATAGTAAAATGCCTACCCAATAAAGCGATATTCCAAAGGACGAGTAGTTGGCCGACAATACGGGATAAATCAAAGCATCACCCAAGCTGGCCAAGGCCAATACCAACGCAACCAATAAAGTAGTATGAGTGGCCGAATTCGCACGATACTTCACCCTAACAGCAGCTACTTTGTCTCGATACGCTCATCGAGACATCTTCGGTAACTATTTGAGCTGGATTACTACTACATACACCTGTTTGGGGTAAGTTCAATTGCACTTGCTGAGCAGCTTGCCAATTTCCCATCAAAGCTGCTACAATCGAACGTATTTGTTCATAACCAGTAGCCATCAAAAAAGTAGGTGCGCGCCCATAACTTTTGGAACCCACCACATAAAAATCTTTTTCAGGTTGTCTCAACTCGGCTTCTCCATGGGGGCGCACTGTACCACAGCTATGTACGTTGGGGTCAATCAATGGAGCCAAAGCTGGTACCGACTCGAGTGCGGCATCGTGGTGGTAGCGTATTTCTCGCAAAAACTCAAAATCTGGGCGAGCCCCGGTGTTGCAAATAACCTCATCGATGTTTTCCAGCGCTTGGAGCACGTCTTTTTGTTGGCCAATAATTTTCAAACGACCATTTTTCTGGGCCTGTACTTCGGTAACTTGAAAAGGGGTATACACTTTTATCTTGCCAGTTTGCACTAGCTTTTCTATCCGTTTGCCTAAGGCTCCCCGTGCTGCCAGACTATCTTTCTCTTTTCCTCCAAATACCGCAGTCATATTTTCTTTGCGCAATACCCAATGGATTTCAGTATCGGGGTAGTCGATGACCAACTTTCGCAAGTCGAGAATGGAATTGATTGCCGAATGCCCCCCTCCTACTACCAATACCCGCTGGTTGGCGTAACGGTTTTTATCTTTGCCAAACACCTCAGGGATGCCATAAAAAATACGGTTGGCTTGAGCTTGTTCACCTACCGCAAAGTGTCCTCCTGTACCCAAAGGGTTGGGGTTTTGCCAAGTACCCGATGCATCAATCACTGCTTTGGCTTCATAGGTCTCAAGTCGGCCATTTTGCATGGCTCCAATGACAAAAGGCTGCGCTTCACGTCCTTTTGTTTTTACCTTGTCTAACCCCCTGCGATTGATTTGTACTACCTTGGCATTGAATACAATATGGGATTTCAACTGGGGCAGCTCACTCAACGGTTCCAGGTAATCTTCTACCAATGCCGCCCCAGTAGGTAGCCCGTCTTCGTTGGGTAAAGACCAGCCATGGGCTTGTAATAGTTTGGTTGCGACTTTGTCTAAATTATATTTCCAGGGCGAAAAAACCCTCACGTGTGCCCAAGAGAGTAAATTGTGTCCTACGCGTGGACCCGACTCAAAAAGTACAAAAGGTTGGTTTTGATCGGCTAAATGCGCGGCTGCGGCCAGCCCTACGGGCCCTCCACCAATAATGGCCACAGGTAATTGATGATCGTTCATATGTTCTTGAATTCAGTATTATCTTAACAAATTTTACCACAGGACGGGAAAGGTCTCAAAAAGACGCACTTTATTGAAAAAAAATTATTTCGTTAAGATAAACCGAAAGAACAACAAGCATTATTTTTCCTGCTCCGAAACTACAATCAAAGTTTTACCATTGGGATTTTTATTCAAGGTCTTGCGGTTTTTCAACGACAAAGGAGTCATTTGGTTTTTGTGGGTACTAATGGTAGAGGTAGATTGTTCCTCTTTTAGTTGCTTGGTACGAGCGGTTTTCAATACCCGGTTTATTTCGTTTGTTTTACGACTCTGGCTCCCGTTTTCAGCTGCACCTTCGCTGTCATTTACCTGTAAATTATATTCTTTGAGAATGGTTCTCAGGTTGGCCAACAAAGCTTCTCCTTTTTTGGTGAGTTTGTGATCTTTTTCAAACAAAACCGAATCTACAATTTCAATATATACCTTGCCCTTATTTACTTCTATGTCCAAGTATTTACGATCCTGGGGCGGAATTTTGGCTACGATTTTACTGCGTAGGTCCAGTGGGTTGTCTTCACTCGTATTAGATGGATTGTACGGTTCATCAGGGACATCTTCTTGCGACACAAGTTGGTTTTGCAACTTAAAAATTTGCTGGCGGTATTTCCTCAACAATTGACTTGAAGTCGATAATTTTTGCTGATTTTCGGCCAATAGTTGTTTTTTGACCGTTGCTTCCTGGGCACTATTCTTCAATAAAGTCAGGTGATCTTGCTCCAGGCTGGTATAGTCGTTCATCAGTTTATTAATCATCGCCACACTCTTTTCATTGGTCAACTTGAGGGTCGCGTTTCTTTTTTCCAAGGCGGCTCTCTGAAGGCGCAAGGCCTCCATCTCTTTTTGTAAAATGGTATTGTTTGCATCCAGTACCTTGATCCGAGTACTGGTAGAATCTTCTAAAGATTGGTACTTGGTTTCTAGTGTTTTGTATTTTTTTGACGATACACAAGCTCCCAAAAGCGTGAGTATTAGCAAAGCGCAATATAATTGAGTTTTCATGAGTTGAGTTCGTTAATGAATGCAAGCCGTGTTGGTACCTCAGATCAAACATCTTTCTCTGATGGTATCACTGGCAATCATAAGTAGGTTTAGAACGCCTGTTGATTTTAAATATTTTGCGCAAATTTAGGGAAAAGATAGGAGAAATGGAGGGATTATGGGTGGGGTAACTCCTCAGATGTACCCATCCGTTGTGAATACTGAATTGTAATGATAGAAATTGTAAAATAAAAACACCATTGACTAAAGCAAAAAACCCCAGGCTCCCCCAGGGTTTTACACATTCATTGATATCTCCTCATTTGTATGACCAAACGATAGATTTAATGCCAGTTTTTCAATGTATCATTGAGTTCTTGTTGGGTTGTTTGCGTTTTGTCTTTACTGTACCACTTATGCAAGCGAGTGGCAAAATCCAGGTAACTCTCCCCGGTAGTGGCCTTGGTCTCCTTGTATTCCATCACCATTTCGTGGGCTGGAGCAGGTCGCGGTCCCCAAGTACCTATTTCCTCCAACGTTTCGCTGTCTAAGGCAATCAATTTTGGAATAGAGCGTGCCCCATCGGTCAAATAAGCATCCATTACCTCCGGGTTTTCATCTCTTAGGATGAGTTTCAAATCTATATGCTCTGATGAATCTGCGATTTTTTCCAATACTGGTACAATTTGAGCCGCATCGCCACACCAGCCTTCGGTAATAACTACCCAAGTCTGAGGGCGCTCAATCTTAGCCACATTTGCCAGGGTTTCCTCAGTCAATTTCACCGTTTTGTCCAGGCGTTTCATACGTTGCACATTCATTTTGGTATAGTGAATCATCGCCTCACTGTGGTTGTCTCCGGTGGTTTTCTCTTCACTCAACAATTGGTCAATCATTGCACGATACTCTGTATACTTTTGTCCCTTTTCTAAATGAGTAGGGGTAATTGTTTGTTGTTTCACGATCTCGGCATTCAAGGTGTTTGTATTCATGATTTAAATCTTTTTATGAGTATTTGAACCTGCAAGAGGCATGATTGTTCTCTTCGCTTTGATATTTTTTTGGCGATCAAAAGGCTTTATTTTTATACTTTTTGATCGTTATTTTAAATGTAACTTTATTTGTTACATTACTATAACTCACCCACCATCCAAAAGGTTCAAAATTCTCAAAAAAGTGCATAACTACTGGTTAATAAATTTATGTATATACTGATTATCAACCAATTACTTATTGTCATATTATGTAAAAAGCCTGTCGCAAAAGCAACAGGCTCTATATCAATCAGGATAATGATGAATCATTTTTATGCTATGTTCACCAAGCATTAATAAGCTCGAGCAAAAACTACTCGATGCTTGGAGGGCTCCCCTGAATAAATGCACTTGCCATCTTCGGCTTCGGCATCTAAAGGAATACAACGAATGGTTGCTTTGGTTTCTTCCTTGATCTTCTCCTCAGTTTCAGGCGTACCATCCCAATACGCCAACACAAAGCCACCTTGCTCGTCCAATACTTGTTTGAATTCCTCGTAAGTATCTACTTTGGTAGTTTTTTGCTCACGGAAACTCAACGCCTTTTGATAAATGCTGTTTTGCATATCTTCCAGAGTAGCTTGTACCTCCGCTACCACGTCAGTAAGTTGTACCACCTTTTTGGCCGCTTTGCGATCTTCCACATCCCGTCGAGCCATCTCTACGGTTCCGTTTTCTAAGTCGCGAGCACCCAAGGCCAAACGAACTGGAACTCCTTTCAATTCCCAATCAGCAAATTTGAAACCAGGTTTGTAAGTGTCACGATTATCGTATTTTACGCTCACTCCTGCTGCTTCTAATGCGGCCTTTATTTTATTGGCTTCGGCCGATACCGCAGCAAATTGCTCATCACCTTTATAAATAGGCACGATGACTACCTGAATAGGCGCCAACTTAGGAGGCAATACCAATCCGTTGTCGTCAGAGTGGGCCATAATCAATGCTCCCATCAAACGGGTACTTACTCCCCAAGATGTTCCCCAGACCAACTCTTCCTTATTTTCTTTGCTCAAATACTTCACATCAAACGCCTTGGCAAAGTTTTGCCCCAAAAAGTGAGAAGTTCCCGCTTGCAGGGCTTTGCCATCTTGCATCAACGCCTCAATACAGTAAGTATCTACCGCTCCCGCAAAACGCTCGCTCTCGGTTTTGGTACCTTTGACTACGGGTACTGCCATGTAGTTTTCGGCAAAGTCGGCGTATACGTTCATCATTTGTACCGTTTCGGCTACTGCTTCTTCCTTGGTAGCATGGGCGGTGTGCCCTTCTTGCCACAAAAACTCCGCAGTACGCAAAAATATCCGGGTACGCATCTCCCAACGTACTACATTGGCCCATTGGTTCAACAAAATAGGCAAATCGCGGTACGACTGAATCCATCGTTTGTAAGTACTCCAAATCACCGTTTCCGAAGTAGGACGTACAATTAGTTCTTCTTCTAGTTTGGCGTTTGGATCTACCACTACCCCACTGCCATCTTCGGCATTTTTCAGTCGATAATGGGTCACTACGGCACATTCTTTGGCAAACCCCTCTACGTGATCGGCTTCCCGGCTTAGGTAAGATTTCGGTATAAACAAGGGGAAGTAAGCATTGCTATGTCCGGTGGCTTTGAACATTCGATCTATTTCGGCTTGCATTTTTTCCCAGATGGCAAAACCGTAGGGCTTGATAACCATACACCCTCGCACGTCTGAGTTTTCGGCCAAATCTGCTTTTTTTACCAGCTCATTATACCAGGCTGAGTAATCGTCGCTTCGTTTGGTGAGTCCCTTGCTCATACTGTTTGTAATTTATTTTGAATTGTTTAAAAAACGGTCACACCTTGGAGGTACTTCATTGAGTACATTGCAGATGTTCCCTTAAAGAGGTGCAAAGTTGCTATTTTTAGAGAGGAAATCAAATGCCAGCAGGCCAAGTTTTCAAACTATTCTTTTGGGAAAATTGTTAAACGATGGCAGACAGTGAACTAAAAAATTAGTCATTTCGTATTTAACTTGATCAGGATTTTATACCAAAGCCCCGATTTTACAGGTCAAAATAGGTTGTTTTAGTATAAAAAGCCTTTCTTTTAGTATAAATTCACCAACTATAGCAGGTATTTGTAGGTAAGTAATAGTAAATTTGTACTATGTCTTTAACACTGAATATATATCTCTCATTTTTCTAAAAACCACTTATATTTTTACTACCAAAGAAATCATACTATGAAAACAAAGATTCGATCGCTCTCCAAATATTTTCTCGCCCTTCTGGTCATGGCAGGCGCTTGGGGCTGTGCCTCTACCAATAGCCTGCAAAACGCCAGCTATGACGAGGATGATGTTTATTTTTCACGAAAAGATCGTGAACAAGCCAAGATAGCTAAAGAAACAGCCATAAAAAATACCCCTACCGTTACTCAAACCACCACTGTGAATAACAATAATGGCAATGGCCTTGAGGTAAATCCTACCTATGGGGTGAATAACAACAACCAAACGGATGTAAATCCTGAATACATAGAAAATTACCGTAATGGAAACTCTACCATTACCCAAAATGGCATTACCTACTCGGGTAATGAATACTATACCACTACTCGAACCAACAATGGGCGGGTACAGGTGCCAAGAGATAATTTTGACACTTGGGGAAATACCAACAATGGCGTATTTTATGATCCTTGCCTTGACCCAACCAGTCCATTTTACAATCCTTTTGCTTCTACTTCCAACCTAAGATTTGGATGGAGGTCAGGCTGGGGGAACAACAACTGGCGCTATCGTCGTTGGGCCAATCGCTACCGTTGGTATAATCCTTATTATCGAAACGACGCTTGGTTTTACCGTGATATTTGGTGGTATGGAGGCGCGCGTAACAATGCTTGGTGCCCAAATCCAGTACGCAACAATACCATATATACCAATACGTCTCGTATTGAAACCCGTCCAAGGATCGTAAATCGCAATCCTCGCCGAAGCGGTGCAGGGCGACGAGGAAGTACCATTATTACAAATAACAACCGAACAAATACCAAACGTAGAGTAGCCCGAACCACCGCTAACAATCGTAACGATATCAACAAACGCGCTGCTACAGCAGGTAGAAGATACAAGCATACGACTACCACAAGAAATGCTGGAAAACGCGTGAGTACCAATAACAGTGGGCGCCAGATCAATCGTAGTAGTACCACTACACGCCCTCGTCGTACGAGAATCAATTCTAACAATAGAACCAGATCTCGACGCAATAGTAGCTATTCTCGACCTCGTAGCCGCAGCCGTAGCATCAACAGTAACCGATCTCGTTCACGGTCTACCTACAAACGTAGCACTAGTCGCCCAAGCTACTCTAAGCCCAAAAGCCGCACGATCAAACGTTCTACCAAGAGTAGTTCGCCAAGTCGTAGCCGACGTAGTGGTGGTTCAAGAAGAAAAAAATAAATAGTAAAATAGTATTTTTAGATATATACTAGAGAGCAATCCATAGATCTGATGTTCTTTATAGTTTGGTAAAAAATGTGAGGGTAATCGTAGCATTATTCGCACATTTTTTATTGCCTAAAATGAGAGATGAAGTAAGTGACCCATTTAACCAACAATAGAAAATATGAAGCAGCAAACATTGAAAATAATATACCTACAAATATTCGTTTTGACCTGTAGTATGGTGAGCATTCATCATAGTCCCCAGGCCCAACAAATAGATCCTGACGCCCTTGGTTACTACACCGATGCCTTGCGTTTTTCCCGCAGTCAATCGTTGTTTGGCTCGGCCAGGGTACAAGCCATGGGAGGCGTTCAAACCGCAATAGGGGGCGATGTGAGTGCGGGTACTGGTAACCCAGCTGGTTTGGGATTGTTTCGTCGTTCACAGTTTTCGCTCACCCCTGGATTTGGCTCGGCCAATACCAATACTACTTTTTTGGGAGGGAATAATATAGATTCTAAACTCAATGTAAACCTCAACGGTTTTGGGTTGGTATTGACCAAGCTCAAGGATGATATTTTACCCGACAAATGGCGAGGAGGTAGCTTTGCCATTACTTTTCAGCGGACCAATAACTTCCAAAATCAATTTAGTTATGAAGGGATAAACACCCAAAACTCACTCGGTGACTACCTGGCGGAATCGGCCTTGGGGATAGATCGCAATAGCCTTTTTGTGTCTACCGATAGTATTTTCAATCTACAGGAGTTGGCTTTTAATACTTTTTTGATTGATGAATATGCCGATGCTCCTGGCGAATATTATACCCTGACCAGAGACAGTAACAATGAGTTGTTGGGGAATATGCTACAACAGGAAGTAGTCAATACGCGCGGAGCACAATACCAATGGAATTTTGCCTACGGAGGTAATTATGATGATAAGTTTTACTTTGGAGTGGGTATGGGCATTAAAACGCTGAATTTCAGGCAAAAAAAAGAGTTCAAGGAAACAGTACAGTATGAGGGCAGTAGCATTCCAAGTTTGCTCGATTTTACCGTGATCGATGAGCTTGAAGTAAAAGGTACTGGGGTCAACTTTAGCCTGGGCTTGATGTATCGTCCGGTAGATTTTATCAGGATTGGGGTTTCGGCTACTACACCTACGTTTTATGCCTTGACCGAAAACTTCAAAACCAGTATCAACGCCAACTTTGACAACTTCTCTTATCAGGGGGTAATCTTGAACAACGAAAACTTAGAAACGGTACCAGGTACCTTTAACTATACGCTCACTACGCCCTATAAAGTAAATGCAGGAATAGCAGTGTTCTTTGGTAAAAAAGGATTTATATCGGGCGATGTAGAGTTAAACGCTTTTGACAAGGCTCGCCTAAGTGGAGGAAACGATAGTTTTACCTTTAATAGAGATAACAAGACCATTCAAAGTATCTACAAAACTACCCTCAATATAAAATTGGGCGGTGAATATAGACTCAACCGTTTATTACGCTTGAGGGCAGGAGCGGCCTTTTTTGACGACCCATACAACAATGTAGATAACATTGACCGTACCATTTTACACTTTACTGGTGGCTTGGGAATCAGGCCTGCTCCCGGCATTAGCATTGACCTTGCCGTAGTCAATACCCGTTTCAATTCGGCTTATGTGCCTTATACATTGGCCAATGGTGAAAATCCAACGACCACCACTACCAATAGTTTTACCAGTGCGGTCATCACGGCGGGGTTTTCGTTTTAGTTTTTTTTAGTTAGTAGTGGGTAGTCAGGAGTTGGTAGTTTTTTGCTTTTTAGTTCATAGTCCACAGTTTTCTTTAGTTGGTAGCAATTAAATGTAAAATGTAAAACAGATCCTTCCTTCGTCAGGACAAAAATGAAAAGTGAGCGAAGCCAAAGGCAGAACAATTAGTTTTTAGTCCACAGTCGATGGTCCAATGCTGTTTCCCTAAGGGCTCGAGTGAATCGCGATTATTTACGCGTACAATATACTCCTATTTTATTCAAAGCTATTTCCCTTAGCGGTGGCATTTTCACTCGATACCTGCCCTGTCCTTCCGAATGTATATGAGGATGAAGTAGGTATCGACGAAATTTCGTGCATTCCAACTTCATCCTCACCAGGGTTCGGAAGGACAGGGGACGTACTGGTCTTGAAACCAAGAAAACAGTAATCTTTAAATATAATAAGTTATTGATTATCAGCAATATATCCAAGATGCTGTTAAAAAGCGAATTTCAAAATCTTGGAATGACACAAGCGATTTTTCGTGTATTAACACTAAACACCTGAATCGTTAAGGAACCGACCAAAGGGAGCTCTGCACTTGTGCTAAACAGCATTGGTCGATG
>CALDJV010000247.1 GCA_937899305.1 uncultured Cytophagaceae bacterium | reverse complement strand
CATCACTGTATTTCTTGTGAAATTTCCAAAGAAAATCACTGCGAAAGGTCAGTTAATAAGATCAAACGAGTTATTTTTTTCCCCCTGGACTTTCTTCTAGCAAACGTCCCGTAAGTAACAAGACACTCATTTCGGCAAACTTGGCCCTGAATCGGGCATTGATCGTATTGATTTTGGCTCGAATGAGCCCTAGTTGGGCCTCTCTAAAAGCCGTATTGGTAGATTGCCCCAGGTTATAAGAAGATTTGATGGCCTCGAAGTTTTTCTGAGCAATGACCTCGTTTTGTTGAGTGAGTTTTAAAATATTCAAGTTGTTTTGGTAGTTGGCGTAAGCATTGGTC
This sequence comes from uncultured Cytophagaceae bacterium, assembly GCA_937899305.1. Taxonomy (GTDB): domain Bacteria; phylum Bacteroidota; class Bacteroidia; order Cytophagales; family Microscillaceae; genus Microscilla. Next base: position 3,378 of record CALDJV010000247.1, on the reverse strand, counting down.
ATGTCACGATCTATCTGTTGTTTGATTTCCTCATACTGGGTTTTGGCAACATCGATCGATATTTTAGCATTTTGTACATTTTTTTTGCGCACCCCTCCGTCAAACAAAGGATAAGTAAAGTTGATACCAGCGCTCAAACCTAGAGATTGATTGACCAAAATAAAACCCGCCTGGTTTTGGTTACGATTAAATCCATACGAAGCATTGAGCGATATCGTAGGTAATCGGTTTCCCTGAGCCAGTCTTAAGTTGAGCTCCGAGGTAAGTTGGTTATATTTGATATTTTTGAGTTGTACATTTTTGGTATAAGCTTCGCTTTTGAGCTGGTCTAAACTGGCAATGGCCTTGAATTCTTCGGGGGAGTCTACCGTAAAATCAAGGTTGATGTCTCGTCCTAAAAATACATTCAAATTACGCTTGGCATTGCGGAGTTGCTGCTTGAGTTGTACCACGGTGAGTTGGTCATTGTTGAGCGATACTTCCGAGTTGAGCACATTGATGCTATTGGAAGTACCAAATTCCTGGCGTTTTTTGGCCCGTTCCAGGCGATCTTTAGAAATCTTTACTGCTTCCAGAGACACCCGATAGTTTTCCTGCAATTCGGCAATGTTGTAATAACTGCCTACCAGCCCTACCAATACTTGTTGCTTTACCTGTTGACTGGCCAGGTTGCCTTGTTCCGCCGCGAGTTTCAAACTTTCATAGTTGCGTTTGTTCACCCCACCATTATACAGTACATAATCGACCCGCACCGAAGCATTGGTTCCCACCGAAACTGCTCCGTTTTGAGATTGGGTATCGCCACTGGCAAATTCAAAAGTAGAATTGTTGTTACTATAATTCACCCCTCCCTGAAGGCTTACCGTGGGCAATAACCCCGCATTGCCCCGATATACATTATTTTGGGCGATGGTAGCTTGCTGACGGGCTCGTTTCAGGCTATAATTTTGTTGGGCAGCCATTTGCATGGCTTGCGATAGCGTGAGCTTTTCCTGGGCGACGCTGTTCTGAAGAGTAATGATGAATACTCCAGTAAAGGTGAATAAATAGATGAGAATGCGTTTCATGCGTTTATTTTTCAATGGGTAATCAATGACCATCCACGTAGCCTTGTTCGACTACCTGGATGATCTGGTATTCAATGATTTGATGATGATTTTTTAGCTTGATGAAGGTGTTTGGTCAGAATGTTCCGGAGAATCATCGTCTCGCAAGGGCACACCGTCGGTCAAAATGCCTTCATGCAAAGCCTCGCGTACGGACGGTTCCACGATTTCGGTACTTGGTTTTTCGCCTTGCCATAGCCAAAGTATCAACACATTGAGACGGTTGAATACGACCAGTAAAACGGGGAGCAAAATCAACATAATCGCGGTAGCCATCGCCAAACCATAGGCCAACGAAACCGCCATTGGAATGAGGAACTGCGCTTGTACACTCTTTTCGGCGATCAAAGGGCCCAACCCGGCAATGGTCGTAAGCGAAGTAAGCAAAATGGGTCTAAAACGAGAAAGCCCGGCTTCGTATACCGCATCGTCGTATTTTTTTCCTTCTTTTAGGTTGGCGTTCAAGGCACTCACAAATACCAGTGCATCGTTGACCAGTACCCCAATGAGGGCAATGATACCCAACAAAGACAACATACTAATGGCCATACCGTGAATTACGTGCCCCCAGGCTACGCCTACAAAACCAAATGGAATCAAGAGGACTACCGCCAAGGTTTGACTCACCGAACGGAAAGTAAGCATAATGAGGGCAATCATTAACACAAGTATGGGAGGACCAGCCTTGCCAATCGATGCTCCTGTTTTGGCCGAAGAACGACTTTGGCCTTCATAAGATACCTGCACACTTTTGTATTTGGCCAAAATCTTGGGCAAGATACCAGTACGTACCTTGCGAATTACCTCGGTAGCCGAAGAGTTGGGGTTGGCCAAATCGGCTTCTACTTTGATTTCTCTTTTATTATCCAGGTGGTTGATGGAGATCACCCCTCGTTTGACCGAAAAGGTCGCCAAATCTTTCAAGAAAAACTCCTGACCATTGATGGAGCGAATCCGCATATTTTCCAAATTACTAAAAGTAGAGCGGTCTTTTTCTTCGTACCGTACCCATACCTTTACTTCGTCTACTCCCCGCTGCAATCGTTGCGCTTCACTCCCGAAGAATCCCTGACGTACCTGGTTGAGAATATCCTGGACCTGAAAACCCAATTGACGGGCCTTGTCTTTGAGTTCAATGTTAATCTCCCGCAACCCTTGTTGGTCACTGTCTACCACATCTTTCAGTATCTTCATTTTGGCCATTTCAGCTTTGAGTTCTTCTTTGGCAGCATCCAGTTCGTTTTTGTCAAAACCCAGCAAAGAAACCGAGATCGCCCGCCCAAAAGGAGATGAAATGTTGTAAGCCACTTTTTCGGCCATTGGGATGGGCCCCGCTTTCTTGCGAATGGCATTGGATATTTCGAAACTGGCCAACGGTCTTTTTTCTCCACCAATCAGAGCCAGTTGTAGATTGGCTTCATAAGTAGAGGGACCAAGATTACGCTCTATTTTGGTAATCATCTTTTGACCATATTTTTTCTCTAGGTCTTTGTTCACTTCATAAACTGCCTGTTCGATGTGCTCAATCCATTTTTCGGTAATGGTTTCCCGGGTTCCAGCGGGCATCACCAGGCTCACGCTCAAGTTGTCTCGTTCTACAAACGGGAAAAAGGTAGTACGAATGATCCCCCCTTGAAAGGCCCCCATGGTGACCAGAAACATGGCCACAAAAATGACGATGGTAAAGAATTTATTTTTTAGACTGAATCGTAAAATGGGTGCATACAAAGTGGAACGGAGCCAGTTCATCAAACGAGAAGTGAGTTGTTCTACCCGGGTAGGTTCTTTGGATTTCAGTGCTTTGGAATGGGATACGTGAGCGGGTAAAATGAGCGCCCCTTCTACCAGCGAAAACACCAGGGTACAAATGACCACAAAAGCCATGTTGCTAAAAATATCGCCAATACGCCCCTCTATAAAGTAAAACAGGGAAAAAGCTACTACCGTAGTCAAAATGGCCGAAAATACCGCAGGCAACACCTTCATGGTTCCTTCTATAGCGGCTTCGGTAGGATTGCTTCCTTTTTCGTATTCCTGGTAAATGCTCTCCGCGATTACGATACCATCATCTACCAAAATACCGATGACTAGAATCATCCCAAACAAAGAAATGACATTGATAGACATGCCAAAGAACGACCCCAAAATGAACATGCCCATAAAACAAATGGGAATACTAATGGCTACCCAAAAAGCCAAGCGGTAGTGCAGGAACAAGGCCAGGAAGATGATGACCAAGATGGCTCCAATCATTCCGTTGTTGACCAATAAG
>CALDJV010000246.1 GCA_937899305.1 uncultured Cytophagaceae bacterium | reverse complement strand
GAAACAAACCCATTCATATTTTATTACCAAAGGCAAGTTTATACCTCTTTTTATAAAGTGCAAATAAACAATGATCATGCTACTGCTAATTCGTTTACAATAATAGATAAAATCACACTTTTTTACATTCTCAAGAAAATGTGATTATGCTTATTTTACAAAAGTCATAATTTTAACTAAATTGTAAGTTACAAAACACAAAGTAAAAGGTTTTAATTGATGACTACGGTGCAGCGGAATCAACGTATACCTAATCAGGTTTTTCTCATTCAAAAAAATAAGCAATGGTTTTACCATTTACTATCTGGAGTGCTTTGCTTTTTTATCAATCAAGCCCTTGGCCAATCTACCCGTTCGGATAGTCTCTTGAATGAATTTAAAAAGATAAAGGCAAAAGCACCTTACAACAAAAAGCTTCAGCTTCATTTACTCAATCAAATTGGCGAGCATCTCCTGAAAGAAGGGTCACCTGATGCCCTCAAATACATCCGACAGGCACTGGTATTGAGTACTCAAACCAATCACAAAACCGACAAGCTGCATTCTCAATTTATCATGGGTTTGTTTCACCAGAAAAACGACCAACCACAACAAGCCCTCAAATACTTCAAAAGTGCATTGGAGACTTCCAAGATTGAAAAAATTCACGCTCGTTCCGCCGAAATATCTTTGCATATGGGCAATTGCTATCGCGCTTTCAACGAAATTAAAAGTAGTCTATTCCACTATTTTGAATCAGCTAGTTTTTACCGAAAAATCCCTGATCAAACCGGATACATTGAAGCCATCAACCAAGTAGCGGGTGCATTTTATGACTTGGGGGAATACCGCAATGCCCTTAAATACTTTTTAAGTGCTTTAGAAACGGCACGTGATATAAATAATATACGTTTAATGACGGTTGCCTTCAACAATGTAGGCAGTACCTACAACATCTTGGGCAGCCATGACAAAGCTCAGGAATATCTACAAAGAGGCTTAGACTTAGTAAATACCAATCAACACTTAGAGCGAATCAAAGGAGCTTTATTGAGTAGTCTGGGTGAAATTTATCTTTTGCAAAAGCAATACCCCAAAGCGCTGAAATATTTTAATCAAGCCTGGAACATTGCAACAAAATTACAAAATCTACATTTGACTATTGTGGTTGCCCGTAACATAGCCAAAGTATACCTGCAACAAAAAAACTATGCAAAAGCTTTAAAGTACCAACAAAAAAGCCTTGAGGCAGCTCAAACCAGTAAAAACCCATTTGAAGTGCAAATCAGTTACAAGCTGATATCCACTATTTATAAGGCATCAAAAGATTTTGAGAATGCATTTTTTTATTACGATAAATACCATCAATTGAGAGATTCCTCAGATCAGAGAGGACAAGTCGAGGCTACTCGTCGCATGGAGCTCCGTTTTCAGAATACCCAAAAAGAGCAAGCCATCAAACTGCTCACTCAAGAAAAACAAATGCAGAAAGCATACTTTCGCTATCAAAAAAACCTTATTTACCTGGGCATTCTTATTTCTTTGCTCATCTTGATTCCTGCATTTATTTATTATCGACATTCAAAGGGTAAAAAACACACCCATATACTATTTCAAGAGCGAAATGAAATCATTGCCTTGCAAAACGAAAGAATTCAGGCCCAGACCTATCATATGGAGCGTAAGCAAGAGGAACTCCAAAATAAAAATCAAGCGTTGGTAACAATTAATCAAGAAAAAAACGTTTTGGTTGGTATGCTCGCCCACGACTTGCGAAGTCCACTCCATCAACTCAAAGGGTTGATACAACTATCTCTGATGACGGTTACTCCTGACAATGAAACCACTACCTACCTACACAAAGCCTTGCAATCTACCGCCCGTCTACAAACAATGATTGACCGTATATTGGATTTGAAAGCAATAGAAGAACAGGAACTGGTTATCCAGACCGAACTTATCAATTTGAACGTTTTACTGCCTGAAGTGGTCAATAATTATCAGGAACAAGCCCAAAAGAAACACATTCAAATCGACTTTCCCTCTTATGACACCAAATTTGAGGTAAACCTGGATAAAAATTTTACCCTACAGATTTTAGAAAACTTACTATCCAATGCCATCAAGTTTTCTCCTCCTCATACCTGCATTTATATTTCACTAAGCGCACAAGCTCATAAGGTAAGAATTGCCATCAAAGACGAAGGGCCTGGAATTGATCCCGAAGATCAGAAAAAACTTTTCAGGAAATTTCAAAGGCTAAGCGCACAACCTACAGGTGACGAAACCACGGTAGGTTTAGGGCTTTCTATTGCCAAAAAATTTGTAGAAGCCATGGATGGCCACATTTGGTGCGAAAGCACGCTTGGCAAAGGAGCCTGTTTTATGGTAGAGTTTGAACAGGTATTTGTTTAAATATAGAAAGCCAGATAAATTATCCGGCTTTCCTTCTGGTATTAAGAACATACACATAGTTTCCCTCAAATAGGTAGTATCTTAAACGCCCTATTCCTTGATTGCTCGAAATAAGGTTACTCAATATCTTTCACTAAGGTTAAATTAGAATTCGTAACGATAGCAAGTTACGATAAAATAGGCAGTGTAATAACAAACTATACAAAGGTACCTGTAATGAGCTTAAATAATTTTAGAGGAACAGTAAATTGCCTCTGTAAGATAGTAAGGTTTAGGGGGTACTTTGCTCAATATGGTTTGGGTTTGCTTTGCTTCTGGGGTAGGTAGCAGAGAATTAATCCAATTATAAATCTGTAAAATTTTCATCATCATAGTTTTTCAGGAAGGTCCGAATATCAGTCTATGTCATAATTCACGTACTTTAACGCTCTTAAGTTCACTGCTTTTATTACTTAAAACCTACTTACGTACTTGAATTTAAACAGTTATTGATTAAAAATGTTTGACCACACACGACTTATTACGAATTTCAAACATCATTTATTTGAATTGATGGCCTAAAGTGTTTTTTCTAAAAATATGGCTACAGATGTCTTTCAATCACACATTTACCGTTTTAAAGACCAGTAAAAAGTCCCTTGTCTTATACTGTCTAACCAGCAAGGCCTCATTGATTTTCAAACCATTTCTCAATTGTATTTTTTCTATCCAAAAGGCTTTTGAGTGCGTATTGAAACAATCACTTATCGATTTTTTACTAATCAAAACACTTCTCTTGCTCAAAATAGTACATGAACATTGATTGACAAAAGATAGACAAAGTGGGGTTTAATGCCTTGTTAAATGGAAAAAATCAAAAAAAGGGCTTCAAAATCAGCCACTCGACTACATATTTAGAGGCGAAAACAACAAATCTACCCTTCGATTACGAATACGTCCCGAATGAGATTCGTTGTTGTGTAAGGGGTTGTCCTGGCCAAAATCTTTGATTAAAACCTTTTCTTTTTTAATTTCATTCTCCAACAATTGTTTCAAAACAGCTTCACTACGCATTTTAGACAGCCACTCGTTATATTCTTTACCACCAATATTATCGGTATGGCTCGTAATACTTACTTGGTATTTTGTTAGGTCTTTGATAGACTCGATGGCCTTCACAATGTCTTGTTTTTGCTCAGCATCGATGTAATAACTTCCCCCTCCAAAGTAAATACTTACGCGAACGGCTTTGTATTTCTGAGCAAAAGAAAAGTAACTGATGAATATAACATGTTCGCCAAATACTGTGAATTATTATTGGTAAAAAAAAGGGGATT
>CALDJV010000245.1 GCA_937899305.1 uncultured Cytophagaceae bacterium | reverse complement strand
TACAAATTAGAAACATAAATTGGGAAACTTATTTTTGTTTCATCCCTTAGTAGTAAGATCTCTCCTAATGAGGCACTAGATTTTCCATACTTTTTTCATAGTTTTGTGATGCATCAAGAAACTCAAACAACAAATGTTTGAATCAATAGTTTGATGATTTCCAATAAACGACTGATGAAATAGAACGTTTTAAGCAAGTGGATAAAATCTGTGTTATTCTTACACGTACAAGCATCGTTTTGACTAATGAGTGACGAAGAAATCATCTATCAACTCTCCCAGGAAAACACCAGGGCATTACAAAATTTGATTGAAAACTATCAAGGTAGTTTGGTAGGAGTGGCCAAGTATTTTATCAAAGACCAGGAGTTGGCTGAGGAGATCGTATCTGATATATTTATTTATCTCTGGCTGCGGCGAAAAACACTCAATATTCAGACTAGCTTGAAAGCTTATTTGTTCAAAGCCGCCAAAAATCAAGCCCTGCAACACTTGCGTAAAAATCGCCTGCCTACCGAATCTTTAGATAGTTACAATGCTCAAAGTATCCCCACTGATCAACAACCCGATGGTGAATTGCAACAACAAGAATTAGAAGCGGAATTGTCGGCTGATCTTGCTTTTTTACCCGAACAACAACGAATTGTATTTACTTTACATCGTTTTGAGGGGTTCAAATATCAGGAGATTGCAGACATGTTGAACATTTCAGTCAATACAGTGAGAAATCATATTTTTCAGGCGGTGAAAAAATTACAGGAACGTTATCGGGAGAAAGCTCCAAAGCACTTGAGGTTTCAAGGTAAATAGTAACTTGACGTAATAAATTTTTCTCAAAGGAAAAACCTCTATTCAATTAACTTTTCTTTAAAATCCCCACTCTTATTTAATAATTACTTAGCATCTCCACTAGTACTTTCCAAGTGATAACTACAACTATATTAGAGAAACACCTTTTGAAATAAACGAATGAATCAGGTGAATGAAATATGGTTGAACAATAAAAAAGCTGCTTGCCTATGTAATGATTAGCCTATATAAATAGTAAAGAAGTACCCGGCAAGGTACTTCCAAATATCAAAAATAATTTCGTGGCATTTACACCACTGCTTCAAAATGATGGCGCCATTTTGAGTCAGCCTGATGCCTTATTGCCAGAAATCAAATGATTGAAATAAAACTTAATTCAAAGATATGAAAAAAAACTTAACAAATGTTCTCATTAAGATGACCATTTATACTTTATATACCTTACGTGTGAGCTTTTTGTTTCTCATCTTGGGAACTTGCTTGTCTTTTGCTGAGGGACAAAATTTGGGCTCGGTACATGTTCACGTCAAAAATGAATATATGAGTGTGGGGAAGACGTTGAAGTTATTGGACACGAAAACTGATTTTAGATTTACTTATAGTACCAATAGAATAGCAATGCACCAAAAGGTACGCCTTCCTAAAGGGCGTCCTACAGTCAAAGCCGTTCTAAACGCTTTATACCAACAAGCCAATCTTACTTATTACCGAAGAGGAAAACAGGTGTACATTCGTCAGCGTAAGCCACGAAAAACAAAGGTGGCGAAGCCTCAAAGTCGCTCTGTTCAGAAAGTGACAATTAAGACATTGGATAGGACGATTACTGGACAGGTGATTGATGCGGAGACGAAAGAAGCGTTGGCTGGAGCCACGGTGCAGGTAAAGGGAACTGCCATTGGAACGGCTACCGATGTCCAAGGAAACTTCAGGCTTCTGATTCCAGACCAGGCCCAGGTATTAATGGTTAAATTCATTGGGTTTGTGGCTCAAGAAGTACAAATTGGAACTCAAACCACTTTCAATATTATTTTAAAACAGGACTTTTCTAAACTTAATGAAGTTGTAGTAACGGCCCTGAATGTAAAAAGACAACAAAAGTCGATTGGTTATTCTACTCAAAGGGTATCTGGAGCAGCCATTAGAGAAGCCAGTGAGCCTAATTTACTAAATGCCCTCAGTGGTAAAGTAGCTGGAGCTCAGATTACCAATACCAGTGGTGGAGTGGGGGCTTCTTCTACAATTGTACTTCGGGGATACAACTCCCTTTCGGGAAGAAATCAACCCCTTTTTATCGTAGATGGAATTCCAATTAGTAACGAAATACATCAAACTTCTCGGGTATTTGGAGGACCTTCCAACCCCAACCAAAGTGGTTTTTTTGGTGAAGGCCGCTTGGGAGGAGGTGAAATACAGGTAGACTACGGAAATGCTGCTGCTGAGATAAACCCACAAGACATTGCGGATATTCAGATACTGAAAGGTGCAACTGCTTCGGCATTGTACGGAACCAGGGCTGCCAACGGAGTTATTTTGATTACGACCAAAAGTGGACGTGGACAAAAGGGATTGGGAGTATCAGTAAACACCAACATTTCTTTTCAAAACCCTTTGAAAACACCTAAGTTCCAAACTACTTTCGGAAAAGGATCGAATGGTTTGTATGCATTTCCTAACCTGAACGCCGATGCCGGGAGAAACTTTGGACCTCGTTTTAGTGGGCAGAATATAGCACAATATGACCCAAGAAATCCGGCTACTCCAAGAAACATTCCCTGGGTAAATCGTTTGGGTGAAGACCCCATCCGAGATTTTCTTGAAACGGGCGTGACTCAAAACTACAACGTATCGGTAACCAATGGTACCGCCAAGAGTAACTTTCGCCTTTCGTACAGCCGACTAGATCAAAAAGGAATGGTACCCAATACCAACCTCAAGCGTAATTACCTAAGCTTGAACTCGCGGGCCAGTTTGAATTCCCGCTTGACGATTGGAGCCAGTATGAATTATGTGAATAGTGGCAGTGATAATCGCCCAGAGATTGGAGCAAAAAATGAGTCGAATATTTTCTTTACCATGTTAAAGCTAGGCACCAACGAAAGCTTAAACGAACTCAAAAATTATTGGGAGCCTTTCAAAGCCGGAGAACGACAAGCTACCTCAGATCGTCGGGTAAACAACCCTTACTTTTTGGCTTATGAAAATTTAAATGGAAATTCAAGAAACCGAATGTTTGGTAATGTGCAGCTCAACTATGACATCACTGATGAATTATCGCTTCAGTTGAGAACTGGAAGGGATTTTTATCGTGACAACCGAACTACTCGCAAGGCTTTTTCACACTTTCCCTATGTAAATGGATTCTATTCAGAGGCCAGCGTATTTTACTTGGAAGACAACAGCGATATTCTGTTGACCTTCGAGAAAAAATTTGGAAACTTTTCGGTGAAAGCCATTGGTGGAGCCAATCGCCTCAATCAACGTTTGGAAGAGATCAGAGCAAGTACTGACATCGATGGTTTGGTGATTCCAGGTTTATATAGCTTATCCAATAGCCGTTCGCCCGTTATTGCCAGTAATTTTCTCTCCAGAAAACGCATCAACAGTGTGTATGGAGGAGTAACGATTGGGTTAAATGATTATTTGTTTTTGGACATTACTGGAAGAAACGACTGGTCTAGTACATTGCCCAAAGGCAACAATTCATTCTTTTATCCCTCAGTTTCTTTGAGCGCAGTGATTACCGACATGTTGCACCTTAGGCTTACTTCGCCTACCGATTTTATCAAAGCCAGGCTGAGCTATTCAGAAGTGGGTAATGACACCGATCCTTATCAAACCAATACCATCACGGTGGCAGGCCGAACTACTCAGGGCATTTCGGTAAACTCGGTGGTTGGACGTTTGGGAAATGCGCAGTTGAAGCCTGAAAATATTGTATCTATGGAGGCGGGTATCGAGGCAAGTTTGTTTAATAATCGGATATCTTTTGATGCGACCATTTATACCATTGAAAATCGCCAACAGATTGCCGTAGTGCCGATTGCTACCGAAAGTGGATTTTTAGAGCGGACCATCAATGTACCTGCATCGATCAAAAACCGAGGAGTGGAAATTTCTGCCACTTTTACACCCATAAAGTTTAAAGATTTTCAGTGGGACATTACTGCCAACTGGTCTAGAAATACCAACAAGGTTTCTGGGCTGAATCTTTCTGACGATGAAAGAATTACATTGGCAGAACGTTGGATTAACCTCGATATTAGAAATGGAGGAAGTTACGGTGATTTTTATGGGGATTATCTCTTGAAAGTGGATCAAAACGGTAAACTAGGTAGAAATGGGGTGCAAATATACCGACCAGATGGAAGAGCTGAAGAATCGGATGATGTAGGAACCTTGGTAGACCAAGCCAAACCACTGTTAGGAAATGGTATTCCTGATTGGATTGCGGGGATTAACAACCAGATTACGTATAAAAACTTTTCTTTTAGCTTTTTGGTGGATATCAACAAAGGAGGACAGATACACTCTCGTACGTATGTGGTGGGAAATAACCTGGGAGCTTTGGCCGAATCGGCTACCTTGTTTGAAAGAGACAATCCAGCTGCGGCAGCTTTGGCGGCGAGTCAAGGCCAAACCGTGGTACCTGGCGAACACTGGGTGACGCTGAATGGAGCCTTTTTAGACAAAGCTGATGGCAACATTACCCCAGCTGAGTTTGCGGCTCGATCTCAGAATGTATACCGTAGGTATTTTGACAACGACGCCATTGGCACCTTTGACCGCACTTTTGTAAAGCTTCGTGAAGTGAAGTTTTCTTATCGCTTGCCTAATAGACTTACTAAAAGACTATTGCTACAAAATGCTACCCTTACACTTTACGGGCGCAACCTGTTTTTATGGGACAATGTGCCCCATGTAGATCCTGAAGCAGCGGGGTATAGTGGGGAGTTGATTGGCGGAGAGTTTTTTACAGTTCCTACCCCTCGTTCTTATGGTTTCTCGGTTTCAGCTAACTTCTAATTGATTTGGACAAATGAAAAAATTACAAGTAATATATAATACGTTGATGTTTGCTGGCTTGCTGACGATGTTTGCCAGTTGTAACAATGGTTTAGAAGAAATCAACATTGACCCGAACCAATCGACTAACAATCCAAGTATCGACCTGCTGTTTGGGTCGGTAGTTCCAGGGTTTATTGGTCAGGTAAGTGGTTCTTATGAAGTACCTGGCCAGTTTGCTCAGCAATTTGCCATATTGAATTCAGCCGAAGGCACGCTCACTCAGGACGATGATGCGATCTCGCGCCGAACTTGGGAAATTGCCTATTCAGAAAACGGAGGCGCTTTGCGTAGCATTGAATTGATGAAGTTTGAAGCCGAAAAACAAGGCAATGATACTTATGTAGCAGTGGGTAATATTCTGAAGGTGTATATGCTGAGCTATATGACCGATTTATTTGGGGACATTCCTTATGTGGATGCAGGACAAGCCTTCCGGTTAGAGGATAAGTACATTTTTCCGGCTTATGATGCTCAGGCTGATGTATACAAAGCAATGATTGCTGACTTGGAGCAGGCCAACACCTTGCTGGCCAATGCCGATGCCAACCAAAGTATTGATGCTGCGCGTGATTTGTTGTTTCAGGGAGATAAAATGGGCTGGCGAAAGTTTGCCAATTCTTTGCGGTTACGCTTGTTGATGCGTCAGTCAAAGGCGACCAATGTCAGCAGTGATGTGGCGGCTATTTTTAGTAACCCAAGTCAGTTTCCAGTGTTTGAATCTAATGCAGACGCAGCCCTATTTGAATTTGTGTTGGCCGATACCTGGCCGTTGAGTGCGAGTCAAGCCAATATTGATGATGTTCGACTTTCGGCGACCCTGGTAGATATTATGAAAGGAGCAGGTGGAGTAAACCAATTGGCCAATGTCGAAGACCCTCGCTTGGCTTGGTTGCTAAATCCTACCGCCAACTCGGTAACTGCGGGTACACCTGCCTATGTAGGGCAACCAGTAGGCTTGGCTTCTGATGTTACCTTGCCCGAAGACCGTTCTTTGTTGAGTGATAACGTCAAGAATTTGAACAAGTTCTGGTTGATGACTTATGCTGAACTGAATTTTCTGAAAGCAGAAGCCATTGCACAAGGAATGATTGGTGGATCGGCTTTGGAGGCATACGAAGCAGGAGTAAAGGCTTCTCTAAGCAAATACGGAATCGATGCCACTTCTACTCAAAGTGCGGCTTATTTGGCAAGCCTTGCTGCTCGCTTTTCGGGGAACGAGCTCAAGCACATTGCCATTCAACGCTGGATGGATCAACCCAACTATGGTTTTGAGGGATATGCAGTGTGGCGTCGTACTGGCTTTCCAACGTTATCGCTGGGGCCCGATGTGGTCGCAAGCCAGATTCCTACCCGATACTTTTATTCTAGCAAAACCACTGATAAGAATCAGGTCAATGCCGATGTGGCCATTAGCCGGGCACCGCTCAATGGCGTCAATACCATCTTACAAAAAGTATGGTGGGACGTAAACTAGTTGATTATACGGGGTATGGTAGATGGTACTCCTTTTATTGTGAAGGTTCAAAACTAAACGAACCGGAATAACATAGAAGAGATCATTACCTTGTGGAAGCTATTTTTTACAAAGGGGCAGTCTCATAATGCACTTTAAGTAAAATAATATTTTATACATTGTGCATACCTGTCGGTATAAGTTTGCCAAAATATTATTTTTATCGAAGAAAATTTGGCTGTACTTGACTTATGAGACCGCCTCTTGTTTACAGGGTACTCTGTTTGAGGATCCGCGTTTGATCCACAAAGTGATTGTTTCCAACTTGGATAAATCGAAAAGTTATTTTTGGTGAGTTACCAAGCCGTTATAAATTACATACGATTAATTGTACAATGAACCGACGAAAATTTATTCGACAAACTACCTTGACTTCGGTAGGTTTTTTAGCCTTGTCTCGGTGCAATCTTCAATCTGGTCATCAACAGGAAAAGGTGGCCAAACTGAAACTCATTTCAGATCCTAAAAAATACCTGGATTTGCCAGAAGGTTTTAGTTATAAAATCATTTCCAAATCGGGACAACCCATGTCGGATGGCTTTTTGGTGCCAGGTCGCCCTGACGGTATGGGAACTTTTTTGAATGACCAACAACAAACGGTGGTTATTCGGAATCATGAAAATAGCCCTGTTCCTTTGCAAAACAGCCCTTTTGGGCCAGATAATGCCTTGCTGGAAAAAGTAAATGCCGAAATGCTATACGATGCAGGTCAAGGAGTGACTCCTGGTTTGGGTGGTACCACTACGCTTATTTATGACGAACAGAAAGGAGAGGTAGTAAAGGAATATCTGAGTTTGGCCGGTACTTATCGCAACTGTGCAGGAGGCGTAACTCCTTGGGGGAGCTGGCTTACTTGTGAAGAAGATGTGACCAGAGCCAATGGCAAAAACGTAGAGCAAGATCACGGCTACGTGTTTGAAGTAGCCGCCAAGGCTCCAGGACTCGTAACTCCTCGCCCAATCAAAGCAATGGGGCGCTTTAATCATGAAGCAGTAGCGGTAGATGCCAAAACGAATATAGTATACATGACCGAAGATCAATCAGATGGTTTGATTTATCGATATATTCCAGTAGATAAAAATGACTTGCATCAAGGTGGGCAACTACAAGTGTTGGCTATCAAAGGGCAAAAAAGTTTGGATACTCGTAATTGGAAACAACGCCTCGTAAAAGTAAATACCACACTGCAAACTGAATGGCTCAGTATTGACGAACCTTTGTCTCCTACTGATGACGCCAATAGGTAACCAATTGTTTATCAATTTGTTACCCCAACATC
>CALDJV010000244.1 GCA_937899305.1 uncultured Cytophagaceae bacterium | reverse complement strand
ACTCCTGCCCATAAACATTGAACCTTCTGTTGATCAAAACTTACTGTTTGTTCTATATTTGCGGCCATGAAAACCACCAAAATTATTTTGTGGACGCTGTGGGTTAGCTTACTCTTATTTTGTTTAGGATACGCGATTTATAACCCCACTTTTTTTACTCCCCAAGGCCTGAAGCGCTTTCTAGAGCAATTCGGAAATCAAATGCTTTTGGTTTATTTTCTTTTGAGCCTGGTGAGAGGGTTGGCCTTGGTGCCCAGTACTCCATTGGTAGTGGCAGGCTCGCTCATTTTTGCGGATAATTTAAGCTTGGTGTGGCTCATTTCTATGATTGGGATTATATTTTCGGCCGTAGTGGTCTATTATTTTTCCAACTTTATGGGATTTGACCAGTTTTTCCAGCGTCGTTTTCCTAAACAGATTCAAACCGTTCAAAAACGTTTGAACCATCGCTACGGCTTTTTTTATGTATCGGCCTGGACATTTTTTCCTTTAGTACCCACCGATATTGTGTGTTATGTAGCGGGTACGATCAAAATGAATGTTTTTAGGTTTTTGGCGGCTCTGTTTATCGGCGAAGCCATTTTGGTAAGCCTTTATGTATATGGTAGTGGTTACTTATTTTCGTGGCTTGGGTAAAAATATTGCCTTATTTTATTATGGAATCATCATGTGTTTCAAACATCTTTTAGTTACTCTATTTTTTATCTTCCATGGCTTGTGGTTGCAAGCCCAGGATTCACTGCTTCGTTCTTCGTTTGAGGAAGAAATGGCCTTTACAAAGCATTTGTTTAAGCAAAATCAGTATCGCAACGTACTTTTGCTCAGCCAACAACTCAAAACCAAATTTACTCAAAGCAATCAACAAAGTCGTTTGGCAATGCACATGGGTTTTGCCCATCATTACCTCAAAAAACTAGATTCTGCAGCTTATTATTTTAATCAAGTCACGGCGGGTTTTTCTCGATACGATGAAGCTCGTTTTTATCAAAGCCTCGATTTGGCCAAACTCACTCAATACCCTACTGCCACTCAAGCGCTCGGTCAGCTTTCAGTAGCGCAACTTCCCCCACTAAAGGCTGAATTGTATCATTTTCAGCTGGCTGGATTGGCATTACTGCGTAAAGATTATGATCGGTTTACCCAAAAAAGTCAACTTTTTAGCTACCAATACCCTCAGTTTGCCTCGCAGCAAAGGAAATTGTTGGTATTACACCAAAAGCTCAAAAAAATCCCCAAACGATCTGCTTTTGTAGCGGGCTTATTCTCGGCCATTATTCCTGGTACTGGCAAAATGTACGCAGGTAAACCCAAGCAGGGGTTGAATGTCCTATTACAAAACTTATTTATGGGAGCTCAGGCGGTAGAAGCACTACTGATTGACGGGGTTCGCAGCCCTCGCTTTATTATCTTTGGGGGTTTATTTTCTATTTTTTACATTGGTAATATTTGGGGCAGTGCTTTGTCGGTAAAGCTCCAGCAACGAGAAGCTTATGAAACGATTCATCAAGAAATTTTATTTAATTTGGATGTTCCTTTGCGCTTGGTGTTTCGCTAATGCTCAAGATAGTTTGTCTCGAGAGTCACAAGCTCAACAATATTTACAAAAGGCACATCAATTGTTCAAAAGTCAACAATTGACCCAAGCTCAATTGACCTACGAGCGAGTGGTGTTTTTAACCAAGAACAAAGCACTTCAAAACGAAGCTTTGCTCTATAAAACTTATTGCCACAAACAACTCAAACAATTCAGCGCAGCCCAAGCTACCATCGAACGAGCCGAAGTACTGCCTCAACAAGACTCTATAAATTATTTATTGTTGTATGAAGCGGCACTCACTGCTTATTTGGCTCAGGAATACAAGCAAAGTCTCAAATTTATTGATATCCTCAAAACCACCGTGCAGGATTCCAGCCAGGTCAAGGGAATTACTTTTTTGGAAATATTGGCCCTCAACGAAACCTATCAATGGGGCAAGGCCAAGCAACTCTGTGCGCAATATATTCGCGATCATCAACTCGCTCAAGACATCAATGAACTCTATGGCTTTGTGGATAAAAAAACCTTCAAAAGCATCAAAAAGGCCAAAACACTTTCTTGGATATTCCCTGGGGCTGGGCAAATGTATGCAGGATCAGTAGGTCGGGGCATTTCGTCTAGTGTACTCACCCTGGGCGCACTTGCCTTTGGGGTTTTCAGTGCCATTAACGGGTACTATGTATCTTCATTTTTTACTGGCTTGGGGTTGGGGCGGACTTTCTATACAGGCGGGCGTCGTCATGCAGCTTATCAGGTACAGCAACGTAACTTGAAAAAAATCGCAGCCTATCATCAAAAAATCAAGGCTTTTATTCTAGATGTGGAAAGCAAAAAATAAAAAAGCCGGACACGTAGGGAGTCCGGCTTCGGTTATAAAGTATTAGCTTAGCTATAAGAAGATATAATTATATTTATTAGATTAGAATGCAACACCTAGTGAAAGTCCAAAACGGAAACCAAATCCTGAGAAAGCACCAGTAGAGAAGCTATCTTCGGTAAATCCGTTTGCAGTCGCACTTGCTTCCACGTTTACAGTTCCAGAGTTGAAGCTTGGCCCAAAGAACAAGTCAAGTGCCACTACGTCTCCAAACAACCACTGCCATCCAAGGGCTAAACCACCACCAAAGGTATTCAAAGTTGCTTTTCCTTCAGCACTTACTCCCGTGGCGCTCAATGCTGTCAACTTAGTAGTATGTTATATTTTTAAATCTATATCACAGCA
>CALDJV010000243.1 GCA_937899305.1 uncultured Cytophagaceae bacterium | reverse complement strand
CACGGTCGACAGTAGCGCAAAGCGGTACAAATAAATCATCGCTTTGCGCAGCCATAGAACAATGCAACAATGAGCCGAAGGCGGAGCAATAGAAGAATTTAAACATCACCTTTTGTTAAATTAATCCTAAATGTGAGCCGTTTGGTGGCAAGGATGCCTGAGTGTTGTTCAAAATGATTAAATTTTTCATTCTAAGTAATGCTTTCAAAATAAGTGTCGAGGTTTTAGTAAAATCACTCAAAGCTAAACAAGGCGCTTTTTGCGCTCGTAGCAGGGCTACGGGCAATAAAAGCAACGAAGTGTAGCGAAGAGAGATAAAACTAAATCGGACAGTTATTGCGAACGCGTTACTAAATATTTATAAAACTCTCCCAACGAATGAAAAAAACAATTACCAATACGTTTGTGTTGATGGTGCTGCTGATTTTTTCAAGCATTGCCACGCATGCTTTTCAAGTACAACAGAAAACGGTCATCGATAAAAACACCGTGAAGCAAGGTGCCAAGTTGATGGGATTGGAATTTACCAACCCAGAAATTGACTCTATGATGAATGGGCTCCGCAATCAAATCCAACAATTTAGGAACAACCGGGGCATTCAGTTAGACAATAGCATCCCCCCGGCCCTTTATTTTAACCCCTTGCCTACTGGCTTTATCATTCCCAAAGCCAGCAGTGCATTCAAGGCAGGTAAGGTTGGGCGAGTTACCTTGCCCAAAAACGAAAATGATTTGGCCTTTTATACGGTACGACAATTGGCGGTCTTGATTAAAACCCAGCAAATTACTTCTGAAAAGCTGACCCGTTTTTTCATCAAAAGATTGAAAAAATACGATTCCAAACTCAAGTGTGTCATCACCCTGACCGAAGATTTAGCGATTAAACAGGCCCAACAAGCCGACCAGGAAATTGCCCGAGGTCGATACCGAGGATTATTGCATGGGATTCCTTATGGGGCCAAAGATCTGTTTGCCAAAGAAGGATACAAGACGACTTGGGGTGCCATGCCCTACAAAAACCAAACTCTAGATACAGATGCTACGGTGATCCAACGCCTTGAAAAAGCCGGGGCCGTATTGGTAGCCAAGCTCACTTTGGGTGCCTTGGCTTGGGGGGATGTATGGTTTGGAGGAATGACTCGCAATCCTTGGAATACCCAACAGGGCTCTAGTGGCTCTTCGGCTGGTTCGGCATCAGCTGTGGCGGCTGGTTTGGTTCCTTTTGCCATTGGCACCGAAACCTTGGGTTCCATTGTGTCCCCTTCTACCCGTTGTGGAGTTACTGGGTTGCGCCCTACTTACGGGCGGGTGAGCCGCACTGGAGCAATGGCCCTTAGTTGGACAATGGATAAGGTAGGCCCCATGACTCGTTCAGTAGAAGATTTGGCGATTGTATTTCAGGCGATTCATGGCAAAGATGGGAAAGACTTGAGCTTGTTTGAAGCCCCCTTCAACTATAATGGTACCCAAACCGTAGCTCAAATGAAAAAAACGATCAAAGTGGGTTATGTCAAAAGCTTTTTTGAACAGCAATATAGTTTCAAGGCGTACGATCAAGCCACGCTCGATAAGATGAAGCAAATTGGCTTTGAATTGGTTCCAGTTGAGCTTCCTCAATTGCCTCAAATCACTTTTATTTTATGGGCTGAAGCTGCGGCAGCTTTTGATGCCCTCACCCGCAGCAACCGGGATGACTTGTTGGTACGTCAGATCAAACAAGCTTGGCCTAATTATTTCCGGATGGCTCGCTTTGTACCAGCGGTAGAATACATTCAAGCCAATCGCTTGCGAACGGTTTTGATTCAACAAATGCAAGAAAAACTAAGGGACATTGATGTGTTTTTGGCACCTTCTTTCGTGGGTAGCACGCTTACCATGACCAATCTTTCGGGGCATCCTTGTGTGGTATTGCCTAATGGATTTACTGGCCAAAAGACGCCTACCAGCATTACTTTTATTGGAAAACTTTTTGGTGAAGGTAAGCTCTTGCAAGTGGCCAAAGCTTATCAAGAAGCGACTTCTTTTCACAAGAAGCATCCTGAATGGGTCAAGAAATAATTGATGTTTTTTTGTGGATCAATGGCTTTGTATCTGGCCATTGATCCATAAAACAATATTGTCTTATTTTACCACCAAAGGAACACCATTCACGGTACCATTGAAGTCACCCTTGGCCTCGCTATGAATGTTAGAAATGGTGTGAAACTTGTCTTCGTTTTGACGGGGTTGAATTGATATCGCACTGGGCTTTAATTGTAAAGTATCTTGATTGAAAACGACCATGTGCAATTTATTTTGATTCTCAGTCGCATCGGAATGGTAATTCAAATCCTGCGTTTTTTTCTCAATATAGCAAGTAAGCGAATCTTGCGAGGTAAATCGTAGTTTAAAAATGTGCAAACTCCCCTCCCCTGGGTAAATCAAAGACGATGATACTTCATACCTTACCAATGGTCCATTGTTTTGATTGACAATCTCGCCACTGGCATTGGTTTCTTCAGTCACATCAGTAGCACTAATTTGCCAATCGGCACTCGTAGTAGCTTGAGGATCATCGTTTCGCTGGTTGCATTGAGTCATAATCAATAGGACTCCGATCCATAGTAGCGTAGTATTTAATATACTTTTCATTATAATAGCGGTTTATGTTAAGTAGGAAATAATTTTTAACTGACCTTTCGCAGTGATTTTCTTTGGAAATTTCACAAGAAATACAGTTGTGAATGCGTCAGCTAGACTCGGCATTTAGTCTGTCAG
>CALDJV010000242.1 GCA_937899305.1 uncultured Cytophagaceae bacterium | reverse complement strand
AACAATCAAAAATTATTTGATAATTATGTTATCTCAAAAACTGTTATTGATCCCTCTGCTTTGGCTTACATTTGCGTGTAAAAAAACTACCCAAAGTGAAAACCAGGATTCCACAAAAACTGCCAATACAAAGAAGAGTGTCAAACCCACCGATTTGCCCCCTCCAACCAAACAATACAAAAAAATTGTGACCATTGGAAAAACCATTACCCAAATTGTATTTGCCTTGGGTGAAGGCAAAAAAGTGGTGGCCGTAGATCGTAAAAGCTCTCAGGATTCGTTGCCTTTGGTAGGCTATGGGCGCATCCTCAGAAGCGAGTTGGTACTAAAGCATGAACCTGACTTGGTGTTGTCTGATGTGGAAGGCAGCTCCGAAGAAATTATGAATGATGTTGCGGCCGAAAATATTGATTACATCCGTTATCATAATTCCCCAAGTGTGGATTCTACCAAAGCACTCATTAGAAAAATTGCCTGGCAACTGAACAAAAAGCGAAGAGGTGAAAAGCTCATTGCTACTATTGACAGTACCCTCAACACCATCCCCAACATCAAGAAAGACCGCAAAGATACCGTTCGGGTGATGTATGTAATGGCTCGAGGAGCCAATCTGGTGATGGCTGGGCAAAAGACGCCCGGAGATGCTATTATTCAACTGGCCATTGCCAAAAACGCTACCAATGCACTGGCCATTGAAGGAATGAAGCGGTTGACCCCCGAGGTGATGATGCGTGCCAACCCCGACTATATTTTGATGAGTGACAAAAGTTGGAACAGTGTAGCGAGTAAAATATTTGAGATTCCGGCCCTGTTTGATTCCAGGGCTCGCCGATTGGGTCGAATCATTCACATGGATGAACATGCCCTTACTGGATTTGGCCTCGATACTCCGAAAGCTGCTGCCGAACTTTGTAAAAAGTTGTATAAATAATATAACTTTGCAACTCTAAAAATTAAAATACAAAGAGATGAACAACGAGGAAAGTATCGTATTTTTGGGAAAGCTCGAGAAAGTGATTCAAGATCGACTAGCCAACCCCAAAGAAGGTTCCTACACTTCTAAAATTGCCCAAAAAGGGGTCAATAAAGTAGCTCAAAAGGTAGGAGAAGAAGCCGTGGAAACGGTGATTGAGGCGACCAATGGTACTGATGAGTTATTGAAAGAAGAAGCCGCTGACTTGGTGTATCATTTATTGTTGTTGTTGAACTACAAAGGCCTGACGCTTAGCGACGTTGTAAAAGTACTGGAAGCCAGACATCAATAATCTGATTATGATCAATAATTGACTGAGTACAATGACCTCAGCCTAAAAATTTTGTTTTGAACCCTCAAAATACCGAATGAGTATTTTGGGGGTTTATTTTTGCAATTGATTACGTCCTTCAAATAGGTATTTGCTAAATTTTTGAAAAAAAAGCTCCACTTCGGTAGGCTTACCTGGTAATAACTAATAACTGGGCGAATATTATCTTCTACCAATAGATACGCTGGCAAATTATATGGCCCCACACCGAAAAATATGTCAAGATTTTAATGGGTTTTAGATTGAAACATGAAAAAAGGCCACTCCGTTTGGGGTGGTTTTTTTTGTTTTTTGACAAGATTATCCAACAATCAACCGTTGAAAAGAGTAGAATAATTTTTATACGATCGATTCTTGAACTTATTTTATGAAACTAAACCGTTATTTTGCACTATTTACCGTGATTTTGGGAGTGAGCGTTGCATCGCAAATACAAGCCCAATCTACTAAAAAACTGTTGACGAGGGCTTGGTCAATTTCTTTTGAAGAAACACTCAAGTACTTGCCTGCCAAGGAGAAAAAAATGTTTGACAAGATGTCTCCTGATGAGCGAAGAGCCATCAAACAAAAAATGGAGGAAAGCTATCTTGATTTCAAGTCAGATGGTACTTGTGAAACTTATATGGACAATACCAAAGAAAGAGTCAGTTGGGAACTTGCTGCAAATGGCAAAACCTTGAAAATGAGCGATGCCAGTGGAGCTGATGATGCCACCGTGGAAATTTTGAAACTTACCAAGGATCGTTTTATTGCGAGGTTTGTTTCTGAAGTAGAAAGCGTAGTAGAAGGAGAAAAGGAAGAAGTGGCCCTGACAATGGTTTTTGTTCCCAAAAAATAGGCTTTCAACGTTTATATGAAGCACCTCCGAAGAGTAAAATTGCAATGACGTAATGACCTCTACCTGATTTTGAGTGTTTCTTTTTCAACTTTTAAATATTTATAAATACATGAAATTAACTCGTTACTTTTTTTCGCTTATATTATTTTTGGCCCTGGCCACTATTACCCAATTGCAAGCCCAATCGGCCAAAGAGTTGTTGACTCGTAAATGGAAATTTGATGTAGAGGCATTGATGGAGCTATTGCCCGAGGCCCAGAAAGAAGAAATGAAGAAAGCGCCCCCTGAGCAAGTGGCCATGTTCAAGCAAATGATGGCACAATCTTATTTTCATTTTAAATCGGACGGTACCGTTGAAATGAAAATACCTGTCCCAGGAATGGACGTAGAAACAATGAAATGGCAATTGACCAATGTGGGTAAAACATTGATTACTATCGAGGAAAGTGGTAAAGTAAACCGGGGGCGTATCATAGAACTGACCAGTAAAAAGCTGATCATAGAACCCGAGAATAATGAAGGAAAAAAAGAGCGTATGGTCTTTATTCCTTTTGAAGATTAAGTAACGTTTTCAAAATAAGTGTCCGATTTGGTCATATGCATGGACTGTTGGACG
>CALDJV010000241.1 GCA_937899305.1 uncultured Cytophagaceae bacterium | reverse complement strand
ATTCGTAAATCTTTCTTTGAATATCTCCGTAAATTATATTAGTAAAATGGAAAAAGCTAAAGTTTCGTTTTGACTTCAAGTTGAAGGTTCGTCTTTGGTCCACTGATGACTATTTTGATCAACAAAATGGTTGTTTCCAACTTGTGAAATCGAAAAGTTATTTTTGTAGTTTTACTTAACATTAAAAAATAAGGTTATCAAACATTTTAATTTATGAACGAATCCCCCCATACAAATCCCGTATATGTGGCGTTGGAGGATAAATTTACTGCCTCGGCCTCTACTACCAACCCCGAACCTGTTTTTGAGATCAGCATAGATCCCGTAGCCCGAAAGATTCACCTGGAAAAAACTCTAGGCAAAGGTTTTTTGCGCTTTGAAGCCACCCAGGCCATGTACATCCAAAAAGGAGATAACATCAAGATTGGGTTATGGTCTATCAAAAACAAAAAATTATTGGGCACCCTGACCAACCAACAAGGGCAATGGAGTACCGAAGATTTGCAAAAAATCGGTGAGGAACTCAAAACTGTGGGGGTCAAATTCAAAGAAAAGCAACAAGTCTCTAGAATAGCTACTGCCAAGACGAATGCATTCAATAATAATGGATTTGAAGAACGTATCAAGGACAACGCTGATATAGGGAAAGTCACCTTGATCCTGACTTGGGTTAAAATCGGACTCGTTTGCTCGGCCGTAGTCATGGTGCTTGCAGGCATTTTGTATGTACGAAGTGGCGGTGAATTGAGTATGAATGGCTTGTCTAATGCCTCCTACGTAGTTGGATTAGGATGGTACCTTTTCTGGGGAGTGATTTTTGCCGAACTAATTTTATATGTGCTTTGGGCCACTCGAGTTTATACCAATTTAAGAAGACTGGGATGTGAAATGAAGCTTTCTGACCAACAAGTGGGATGGTCGTTTTTTGTGCCCATTGCCTGGTGGATTTACCCTTACCTAATTGTCAAAGAAATCTGGAAAAAAATCCAGTTAAAAATCAAAGAAGTATTACCTGGCCAAAAAGTACGAGGCGCAGCTTGGATTAATATTTGGTGGCTAGCCAATGTATTTTTTCAACTGAGCCTGATTTATATTTGGATAAGATCCAGAATGATTTCATCTGCCGCTTTGAGAGACTTTAACTTTGACTACGTGCAAGAGGCCGAAAACTTGGGTTACTATATTAAAATTGTAGGCATCATTGCTTTCATATTTATGTTCGTTTTTCCAATCTTCTTTGCCCAAATCATTAAGCAAGAAAAACGCTTGTACCGAATTGTTCACAAGCTGAAAGCCAACTCGGTAAGCGGAGAAACCTTCCAGTAAATTGAAACCTTGAATGGCATTACCAAGTATATAATAGCAAGAAATAAGTAAATAGATCAAACTTTAAGAATTATGAATCAACTCCTCAAACCTACCTCCGAAAAGGCCTCCTCTTTGACGCGAGTCATCACATTTGCCTTCATGGTATTCGTTCCTATAGTTTTAGTGTTATCAGCCGGTTTTTTAGTCCTCGGAATCCAATTTGAGCATTACCTATACCGTCCTTTTGTTTGGATCATGGGGGGATTGTTTGCCCTCATGGCCTTCTTTTGGCGCCTTTGTATTCAAGGCTGGGACTAGAGTTTTATTGTTCCGCTGCGCTCATTGTTGCATTGCTCTATGGTTGTATGGTTCCGCCTTCGGCTCATTGCTGCATTGTTAAAGCTCTCCTGACGAAGGAAGAACCGACCAAAGGGAGCTCTGCGTAGCTAATCTTGCGCGAAGCGATGATTTATTGCTATTGTTTCGCCTTCGGCTCATTGTTTTATGGTTAAATGGCTGCGCGAAGCGATGATTAGATTCTTGTTTTCGCAAATATGACAACAGCTAAACCGAGCCTTGGCGAGCTCAGCAACGCTAATTGCTTCGCTTTACGCTAGACCATCGACTATGGACTCAAAAACAAAACTCCCAACTCCGATCTACGAACTCCCAACTCCCAACTAAAAAAACTATGGACTATGGACCGTCGACTATGGACTAAATAAAACTCCCAACTCCGAACTATCAACTACTAACTAAATAAACTATGAACACCTCCCCCCATTCCGTTTATTACTTCGAGGCTAAAGAAGCCCTCCCCAAGTTCACTATTTTGGGCGTATTTTTAGCGATTTTTATCGTGCTGGTGGTATTATTGAGCATACTGGGCCAGGCTGTTGAGTTTGTCTTAATTTTTGAAGATCATCTCTCGGGAGAAGCCATGCTCACCATTGCCTTGTTACTTACTCTGATTGGGGCTGCTTGGTTTGGGTATATCCACTGGAAAGAGCAAAAAGAAACCAAATACCGCCAGTATGTATACAAGTTGCGGGTTGAGGAGGCACAATCGAGATTACACCTCACCAAAGCGAAACAGAAAGGATACATTAACTTTGATAAAACCTATGCCCTGTTTACCGAAGAAGGTTTATTTGTAAGCATTGGTTTCTGGTCTCCTGCCACTGGTAAACTACACGGTACCATTACCAACGAAGACGATCGCTGGGATAGAGGCGATATTTTAGAACTGGTGACTTGCCTGGAGCAGGCAGGAATGCAAATAAAAAGGAAGATAAAGAAAGTAGGGCAAGTCCTGGAAAATAAAGTCATATTTAAAAGCAAAGCCCTCAACGAAAATACCATTTGGGCTTTCATTATTTTGGTAGGGCTGGGCGTAGCCACCATCATGTATGACAAACTACTCGAGAATGCTCTTTTTATTGTTATATTGGGCCTTTTAATTTATGGCGTATTTATGTACAACCAAAAATACTTTGTAATTACGCCCCAATATTTGATGGTTCGGAATCGTTGGATTCCTTTTTATAAACATCAAATTATGATCAATGACATTGACAAAATAAAATTTGAAGAATTGGATAATGACCGCAAGCGACTGGTAGTAGAAACCGAAGGCTTTGATGCGTACCGTGAAAGGAGGTTTTACTCCAAGCTAACCACCAAAAATCAGCAACAAGTGGCTTTTTTGGTCACCAAACAAGCAAAACCAGAGGTCTGACTCCTAACTTGAAAATCATATGACACCACCATCTAGAAAAACATATATTGCCCCTGATCGCAAACCAGAAATTACCCTGCCTAAAATATTGGGGATTGTATTGGCGTTGGTCATTATTTGGGGAGTACTTTTTGTAATGCTGTCCATTTTTCCGTCTTGGAAAACATTCTTTGTAGACATTAGCATTGCCCTGAGTACGCTCATTGTATTGGCCTTGCTAGGGGAAAATTTTTTGAAAACCAGAGAAAGTAACCGCCTGCAGTTGATTTACAAACTACGGATTGACGACTCCAAGCAAAAAATCCAGTTGGAAAAACTCAAAGCAAGAGGCTTTGTTCAGTTTGCCCGTATCCAGGCGGTATTGTTGCATGAAGGAGTGTTTGTAACCTTAGAATTACGGTCGGCCAAAACCCAAAAATTGATTGGAACCCTGACCAATAAAAGCGATCGTTGGCAAAAAGAAGCATTGATCCAGATTGCCCAAGAATTGCATGAAGTAGGCGTATCCGTCGAAGAGCAAAACTTGCCTGTGGGGGAGATAGAGGGGGATAACGTCATTTTTGAGCATACCTTGCTTAATTATTATATCATTGCTTTGTTTGTGATTTTGCTTACTTTTTTGATTGCCGCGGCGGTGAGTGGAATATTACAAGAAAGCCCGTTTGGTTTTCTGCTTACAATGGGGGTAATATACGGGGTGACGGTATACCCCCAGAAAAAATTCATTGTGACTCCTACCCATTTGATTGTTAAAAATCGCTGGCTGCCTCTGTATCGTCATCAACTGGCCATTGACAATATCAAGACCATCCAAGCCATCACGGCTTATGCCCGACGCGATGTGCAAGAATACCTGCAGGTAGACTTGATTAAAAAACGTAAAAACAAATCGCATCAAACCTTGAAATTCTATAGTATTTTGGGCCGCGAACACATTCGGCAAGTGGTGTACTTGGTAAAGAAACACGTAAACGAGCTCCCCAAACGGCCCACTTTGGGAGAAACGCGGGTAGATGGGAGCAAGAACATAAAAGACCTGACTGATTTTTAAGTAAAACTACATAAACAACCTAATCCATTTGACTCATCTCTCGCCGCTATACTTCTTCAAAAACTTGTCCTGTAAGGAACTTCAGGAGCTTTGGCTACGCAAAAATTTTTCTCATCGTCTAGCAACCAGATACTTGTCCTGTAAGGATCTACCAAGTTTGGATTACTTTATTTTTTCCGTTTTACTAGCCTTGGTTAGGTCTAAATATTTTTCCCTTTCTGACCCAATTCTCAATATATTTTGGTGTAGCTAAAGAAACCATAAACTTATTATGTTATGAAATCTTTGCAACACCTCACTACTCCTGTGACCCATCAAGGGCCAGTACTACAACAAAAACCCTCTATCAAAGCCAAACAAAAGCCAATTCAGTCTAAACAAGGTAAAAAACCACGACACAAGGCCAAACAGCAACCTGTACAGCGTAACCGAAAGCAGGCTACGGTTATGAATGACCACCTAGGAGAAGCGCAAATCAAGGAAAATGTAAGCCAACTGATGGAGACTGATGTAACCGATGCCAAGGTGCATTACAACTCCAGTAAGCCCGCCCAACTGCAGGCCGAAGCTACTGCCCAAGGCGCTGAAGTGTATCTGGCGCCAGGCAAAGAGCAACACCTCGGGCACGAGCTTACCCATGTGGCCCAACAAAAGCAAGGGCGAGTACAGCCCACGGTACAGGCCAATAATGGAGTAGGCATCAACGACGACCCAGCCCTGGAAAAAGAAGCCGATCAGATAGGGGAGAAAGCGGCCAAAGGGCAAATAGATGAGGCAAAGGACCTGGCTCCCAAGGGGACTTCGGACCATCATGATACAACCCCCGTGCAGCGATATGTGAAGTACAGTAAAAAAGATCAGAAAGGGAAACGAAACAAGTCAGGGCAATGGCGACACCCTCAGGATGAAAGCCTTTATGTATCGAATGATGGGAGCATGGCAGTAGAAGGAAAAGGTAAAAATTCGACCCAGGCCTGGGCTACCCAAGGGTTGATTAATCAGACCAATGCGAAATTGAAAGCCAATAATTCCTACGTTGAATTAAAATCCGGTACAAACGATCTGAAAATCGGTAAGATACCCAACCAAGGTGAAGTTCATTCATATGAACCAAATTTCAAGAAAATAATTCCGGTAAAAAGAGGGACGAACGAACCTATGACAGACGAAAAAAACACCGTTCCAAAAGAATTGAAAACATATGGTAGTTCAAGCATACCTAACTTAGTTAAGGTTAAAGAAGAGAAATTACGAGATTGTAGTAATACAAATGAGCTCACTATGGGGTCACTAAGGGATAAGAAAATAATTACTTTCCCATTTCAGAACTTTGGCACAGTCT
>CALDJV010000240.1 GCA_937899305.1 uncultured Cytophagaceae bacterium | reverse complement strand
CGGTTGCACGCACAAATTGTACGCCCACTTATTCTCACGGATCGCCCATCAGCCAATGTACCGCTGGGGTGCGGTTTTGGAAAGGAGGAGTTTCCAGGCCAGATGAGGGTAAAGTATACAAAGGAGTACCCTGGTCAGGAGATGCGAAGGATTGGTGGGACAATGCAGCTTCTTGCGCTAAAAGAAGCGTAGCCCCACGTAGAGGTTCCATTGTAGTGTTTGGCGCTCATAAAAACTCGGCCAGCGGTCATGTGGGTATTGTAACCGCTTATGATGGCAAGTATTGGATGAAAAGTCGCAATGCTAACGGCAAAGGCCAAGACACTGAACAGACGATCGAGAGCTATTTGAAGGCCAATAATGCATCTATTTTGGGTTATTTGGTATATCCTCGCTAATCTGATACTTTACACAGCTCTTTGAGTTTAATCCAATCAATTACAAAACGATATCTTTATTACGCTCTGTAATTCAGATACTTATAAAATTGTATCATCTTTCTAAATGAATATATCATGAAATATCTCTTCATTATCCGATTCGGTTTACTCGTTGGTTTCTTAGGTAGTCTGGCCGCTTGTCAGCAAGAAGTTACCCCTGTCAACGAAACCACTCCCGCAATCAGTGCGGCCCAAGTCAATTGGGCAACTTGTAACAAAAGCAATTGTGTGCTGTATGTAACCACTTGTAAAGGAGTGACCCTTCCTTGGCCTCCATCTAATTGTGGTTACACCTCTTATGATGCCAAAACGGCGATGATCAACAAAAGTATCCCTATTAGTTCTCCCAAGGTGGGTGACATCGCCATTATCAATACCAATTTTCAAGCAACCGATTGCAATGGTGAGACCGTCAAAACAGGACATATGGCCTATGTAGAGGGCATCAATCCGTTGACAAACAAAGTCACCATTTCGGAAGGCGGCTGGGATGCTAACAATGACGGAGTGTATGGTTTCAATATACGGACCGACCTTCCGGCTAATATGGCCATTGTGGGCTACATTAGACCATAAGGATGCTGTTTTTCAGTTAATTTAAAACGATTGGTTGCTGGTGTTGAATCAAAATGACACCAGCAACTTTTGCTTTGTCAGACAAACTGGAGTGATGGATTATAAAAATGAATGAGATGTCATCAACAAAGGGCAAGAAAATGAGTCGATAAGTTTGTCATTAGTAAAACGGAAAAAATAAAGTAATCCAAACTTGGTGTAATATCTAGTTGCTAGACGATGAAAAAAATCTTTGCGTAGCTTTAGCTACGGAACTATTTTTTGAAGAAGTATAGCGGCCAGAGATGAGTCAAATGGATTAGGTTATTTATGTAGTTTTACTTAAAAACTAATCTTGCAATGAGGCAAAAGCTTCTGCGCTTGGGCCCTGGCCTTTTCGTCCTTTTTAATGGGATTGCCCTCCAGATTGAGCGTCTTCAGACTGGTCAACTGTTGAATTTCAGGAGGCAGAGCGGTAATTCGGTTGCTGCGTAGATTCAAACGCTTCAATTTCTTGAGCTCAGTAATTTGTGCGGGCAATTCAGTTATTTTATTGAAAGACAAATCTATGTTATCTAGTTCGGCCAGTTTGAATAATTCAACCGGAAATTCCTTGAACTTATTTTTACGGAGCGAAAGTACGTACAACCTGTGCAATTGCTCAAAAGTCGCTGGCAATTGCTGTAAACTATTATCATTGAGATAGAGTATTTTCAAATGGGCGTACTTGCTAATACTTTCACTGAGTTTGTCTAGTTTGAGGCCCACCAAACGCAATACTGACCCCTTGATTTCTTGTTGGCATACTTCCAAAAACGAATTGGGGTAGCGTAGGCAAAATCGTTTGCCACGATCAGTAATTCGGAAGAAACGAATGCCTAGTTCGTTGGGGTCTATTTCTTCGTGGGTGCATACGTTCTCTAAATAAGTGCTGATGGCGTCCTCACTAGGGTCATTATAATAATTTTTAGCGTTGGTTTTTAGGTGAATGAACAAATTGGAACTGAGGTGTTTTTCCAATACCTTTTCGGTCAGATTCTTGATTTTGAGATTGCGATTCCACAAATACAATAAAAGCAAATCATAAAAAAATGATGGATGAATACCACCCCCCATGGCCATTTCCAGGCCTAATTCCTGATTGTTTTCTTCGTGGCTTTGCAACAAGTCACTCAAGTTTTTGGCCATTTGCAGGGTAGCAGGGTCATTTTTGGCCAGATAATGTTCTTCTATGTTGTGTAAATAGTCTTTGAGCCGCCCCTGCGCTATGATGGGGATGCCCATTGCCAATGCCTTGTCCAGTTTTTTCTTTGGGTTTTCGCCCACGACCAAGTGAGTGGTTGTTTTTTTGAGACGATCATCTACCACAATATTGCTATCTTCCAAGCGGCTGCTCAAGTCTTCGGTATCAAAACTATTGATTTTACCAGCTAGATGTACATGAATCGTAGTTTGGTCAATTTTTTCGAAAGGATTGGGTTCTTTGTCCAACAAATACGAAAGGGTATTCAATCGGATTACCTGGTTAGGAGAGTTCAAGCCTTGTACAATGGCTGGGTAATCAGCTATCTTTTCAGCCTCCTCGATTTCTCCCATAAAAATATGAAAGTACAGTTGCCGGATTTTATCGTCATAATTGCGATTTTGGAATTGTTTGAGCAACATCCCAATTGTTTTTTGCTTTTGGCCTAAGTTGTTGTAAAAAGGATTAGACCCCAAATGGAGTTTGGTAACATTTAACAAGGCAAAATTACCCGGCAAACGGTCAATCTTATTATTGGTAAGAATCAGCTGTTTTAAATGCTGCAATTGACCAATGTTTGATGGAATGGCCTCTATTTGATTATTTTCAAGATTGAGCACCTCCAGGGTCTGGAGCTTATGTATATTGGTAGGTACTGTTTTGAGTTTACAGTTGTGTAAGTACAACTCAGTGAGTTTTTCCAAGTTTGAGAGTGAGGCTGGAATGCGGGTGATGGGGTTGTACGAAAGATTGAGTACTTTTAGGTTTTTGAACTCAAATAAAAACTCAGGTACCTTGGCCGAACGGGTATGCAGTAAATGCAAAGTATGAAGACGAGAAAGCGAGAGTAGGTTTTCGGGCAAGTGTTTGAAAGAGTGATTATGCAAGTGAAGGACTTCGAGGTTTTGTAATTGAGCAATCTCTTCCAAAGGCAAGTCCTTTTGATACCTCAAGATCAATTCGGTTACCTGCAAAGGTGATTTTAAAGCTTGCTCTAAATTATAAAATTGTTGTTTTGTCATAGGTGTAACAGGCAAACGTCAACCAGGTTTGCTAAGTAAAACGAAAAAAATAAAGTAATCCAAATTTGGTGTAATATCTAGCTGTTAGACGATGAAAAAAATCTTTGCGTAGCCAAAGCTACGGAACTATTTTTTGAAGAAGTATTACAGTGAGAGATGAGCCAAATGGATTAGGTTGTTTATGTAGTTTTACTAAAACCTCAATATAAACTATTCTTCACAAATACGTTGACAAATGATCATTGTTTATTTTTTGTATCTATGATAATTGTCACCGGGCCATCATTCAATAATTGTACTTGCATGTCAGCGCCAAATTCTCCGGTTTGGATTGGCTTACCCAAGGAGGTTTCCATTACTTTGATGAAATTGTCGTATATCGGAATGGCTACTTCAGGGCGAGCAGCTTTGATATAAGAAGGACGGTTCCCTTTTTTGGTGCTGGCCTGTAAGGTAAATTGACTAATCAATAAAATATCGCCCGATACATCATCCAGTGACAGATTCATTTTACCCTCATCATCGCTAAAAATGCGAAGGTTGATGATTTTTTTTACCAACCACTGGGTGTCTTCTTCGGTGTCGTCAGCCGCAATGCCTAGTAAAATCAGGAATCCTTGTTGGATCACTCCCTTTATTTGTTGCTCGATGGTAACAGATGCTTCGGACACTCTTTGGATGACTGCAATCATTTGATGAAATGAATATTTTGGTGGAGGTTCAAATTTATGTATACTCACGTAAAATAACAATGAAAATCAAGGGATTAGCCAATTAAAAGTATGGGTAAAAGGTTTTTATGCTTTGTTTTTTTTATAAGTGTAGCGTTGGCTGGATTATGGTTCTTTCAAAAGCAACAGCCTGCGGTTGCTTATCATCAATGCGAATTATGCGATGGTGTTCAGTACCAGTCGGCTTATGAATATTTTGCTGGGAAGCGTACCCATTACCAAGTAGATTTTCCTTTTCATAGCCGAGTCATGGTACCTTGGCTGGTGGCCCAGTTTCAGACCCAAACTCCACAAGAAGCTTTCAGGATCATATTGTGGATGTGCACCTTGATTACTATAGTTTTATTGTTATTCACTTGGCGAGCACTCCACATTCCTTGGTATCTACACGTGGTGGGGGTAGGTTGGTTACTGTTTCATTGGGTTGGCATCATCCGTTTCAATATGTACGACCCCATTACAGTAGATGCGCCCTTGTACGTATTTCATAGTTTATTGGTGCTGTTGCTTCTGCGTCCCCGTTGGCTTTGGTTATTGCTCATTGTCACCCCTATAGCCACTGCCCAGAAAGAATCCTGGTTGGCCATTGTATTGTTGCTTACCTTATATGAGTTGATCTATCAGCGGTTTTTCAACACAAAGCCTGTCTATCAAAAACTCTGGATTTATGGAGGCGCCCTCATCTTGGCCATTGCTACCAAATGGGGCTTGCATCAATGGTTTGAACCTTCGAATGGTACGGGTAAAAACTCCTTGATTACGGTGCTATACTTTGTCAAAATTACGCTACAAAACCCACTGGATTTGGTCCGCTGGGTAGTAGCACTGTTTATAGGTTTTGGAGGCATAGGACTGTTGGCGGGGCAAAAGTTATGGAACAGTAAATGGACTCATAACCAGATACATACGCCATTGGCATTATTGGCTTTACTACATATCGTATTTGGTATTTTGGCGGGCCGCGATATGACCCGCATTATGTTTTTAGGTTTTCCCTTTATCGTTACAGGTATTTTTTTGTTGATTCGTAACGAATCCACCCTGATCTTGGTGATTGCGATTGGGTTGAGTTTGCCAATTTTACGATTGGTTTCAATCATTCCTTCACAAGTTACCCAAAACCAATTGTTTAAAACTTGGTTTCCTGAATATGCCTCACTAGACATTGTGAGTGCCTGGGGAGTATACATGATAGTGGCCTATTGGCTCATCGCAAAATTAAGAACACATTTGAAATGATATACTTTGAATGGTTTTGCTTATTGTTACATTTTTCCGCTCCGCTCATTGTTAGTTCCTTCGGCTTCGCTCAGGACTTCGGGTTGCGCAAAGCGACTATTATTTTCGCAAATATGATAATAGTTATATTGCTTCGCTTTGCGCTACTGTGGACTATGGACTATCGACCAATGCTGTTTCCTTAACACTATTCGAGTCCATATGGCG
>CALDJV010000239.1 GCA_937899305.1 uncultured Cytophagaceae bacterium | reverse complement strand
TAACGCTGACAGACTAAATGCCGAACCGACTGAAAGGAGCTCAACGAAGTTAATCCAGCTGACGCATTCACAACTGTATTTCTCATGAATTTTCCAAAGAAAAATCACTGCGAAAGGTCAGTAAATAATTAAGAAAATATTGTTCATTTTTTGCAATTTTTAATACATTTTGATCTGTCATTTGAATAAAAACAAAAATGATCATTCCCGGAACGACTTTTATCAATCATGAGCCCTTGTTTTTGCAAGTACTCATCCACTACGACCAAGGCTACTTGGATCCTTTTGAATTTGAATTACCTGCTTTAGCCGAGTTCAAGATTGGCCTGAGCAACCAGCCCGAAGCCGAATACCTGGTCATTCAATTGATAGATAAAGAGGCATATCAACCTCAAATCATTCCGCGTCATATCCAAAAAAGCAGCTACCTACTCAACCATTGGCAGGTATCAGTTTTGCGAGATCAGATTGTGACAGATTGTGAAAGCACATTTGACTTTGGCCAAGCCGTTTATTTTTATGCTCAAAATGAGGCCTATGGGGCGTTTTCTAACTTTGCTGACTTTGGCATTGAGCTAGACGGTAAATTTTACCCTACCGTGGAGCATTATTACCAATCACAAAAATTTGAAACCGCAGCGTACTGCGAGAAAATCAGGCAAGCAGCTACCCCCAAAGAGGCCGCCGATTTGGGTAAAACCAGAGACTTACCTTTGCGCACCGATTGGGATACAGTAAAGTCGGACCTGATGTGGCAGGCAATTCAACAAAAGTTTCAATGCCACTACGAACTAGGCCAAATGTTACTCACAACTGGAGATCAATTACTCATCGAGAATTCTCCTTACGATGAGTACTGGGGCATTGGCAGTGCTGGCCAAGGGCATAACCATTTGGGCACTTTATTGATGCGTATGCGTCGTCAACTTGAAAAATCATAAATGATGAATCCAATCAAACTGACCTTACTTGTTCTATTGTTGAGTACCTGGGCAACCACCCAAGCCCAAGAAGTGATTGACTTTCGCTCCTCTCCTTGTCGGTCCCATAACTCACGCTTATTTTTTCACAAGAAAACGCGGATCACCTCCTTGAACCAACACCAAGACAGGATCACCATACAATTCAATGCCCGGGCTAACTGTTCGGCAAAATACAAGCTTATTGCCCGAACCAATCACGACGCACTACATCTCAGACTGGTACCCGTACCCATTGAGCTTCCTCAACCCGATGGCACTATAGAGTACCATTACGATGCCTCAATGTGTGACTGTTGGTTTACTTACACTACAGTGGTCAAGCTCGCTGCTCCCTCAGATATTCAACGCTTCACTTTACAGGGTCTGCCCTTGAAACAATGTTTTATTCCGTCATTTTGGGTGCCTACTCGCGATTTTATCTGTAAAGGCAGGTATCAACCTACCCCCAAGCTCTTGAAAGATGAATATGTAATCGCCAAAGGTGATACGCTCAACCTGATAGATCAGTTTGGGGCCCGTCAGGGGTTCCACCTATTGGGCTATAAATTACTCTTGAAATTCAAAGACGATCAATTACAACAAATCTGGCGGTTGCGAGACGATTACTTCATTGCATCAGTTTACTTTTACGAAAATGGGAAAGTGGTCAAAGAAAAACATTTTGACTAACTACAATCAAATGCCCCATCCCTATTTCTAAACAATATTTGCCGCTGGATTTTTTCACCTCATCTTATCATTTCAGTTTTGGTATTGATCAGTTAGTCAACTTACTATTACTCCATACTCATTCCTCATTATTACCCACTTTTACCCAAAACTACCCTTTTTTACCCGCTCTTGTTCATTAGCTTTGTTTTTCATTAGATGTAAATATTCTAATATCTATTTTCATTATTTTATTAATTTTTTTAAACACAATAATTCATGAAAAGATTTTTATCAGTGCTTGCATTATTGCTCTTAAGTGTAACTATTTCTCAAACTGTTCAGGCTCAGGCGTCTTGTAGTGTATTTGGCTCTAGCACCATCAACAATGGACAAAACCGAACCTATAGTGCTAACTTTCAGAGTGGAGCTAGCTACTTTTGGTCAGTAACTGGACCATTGACCATCATAGGAAGCAACACTTCTTCTTCGGTAACCGTTCGTGGTAATGGTAGTGGTACTGGCCGTGTTTGTTATGCACGTTACAAAGCCAACTCGTTGCCTTGCGCGGCTTGTAAAACAGTAACCGTAACCAACCCTAATCCTACTTGTCCTTCTACTCTTCTTTTCTTAGGAACTGCTCCTGAGTGTATTGGTTTAGCAGATGCGTTTGAGGCTAGTTTTAGTGGTCCTATTGCATATACCAACTACAACTGGACCATTACAAGTGGTAGCGCTACCATTATCGGAAACGGTACCAATTCAGTAACTGTAATTGCTTCTAACAGCTACACCATTAGCGTGAGTGCACGTTGTAACGGACAAATTATCAACGGTTCAAGATTTGTTCGTGATCCTGGGTGCGATGGCGATATCATCTTCCCTGAAATCAACGTAGCTCCTAACCCTACCAGCGACAAACTTACTATTAACGTAAAAGGTCCAAATAAAACCATTGGTGATGGCAACGGCGGTTCTTACAAAATAGAAGTTTACAACCGTCAGGGTAATGTAAAAATTAGAAAAACCGTTAAGAATAGCCAATCAGTAGACGTAAGCAAGTTGCAAAAAGGACTCTACTTTTTGAGAGTATACAGCAACGATGGCAAACTAGTGGATACCAAACGATTTATGATTAAAAGATAACATGCGTTTATTCTAAGTAAAACTACAAAAATAACTTAATCCATTTAGCTAATCTCTGACTGCTATACTTCGTCAAAAAATAGTGCTAATGGCGCTGCCATTAACCAATTTTTTAGACTTGTCTAGCACCAAGATATTGCACTAAATTTGGATTAGTTTATTTCTTCCGTTTTACTAACTATCCACAAAACATCATGATAAAAGCCGCCCCTGATAACAGTGAGCGGCTTTTATTATGATGTCACTGAACAAGTACCATATTATTCCAGCACAAAGCCTTCAATTTTTTGTCCTTGCAAACTCAGTTTGGTCAATTGAAAGACTGCCCATTCAGAATCGTTTTTGTTGCCAGTTTTGGCCAACTCAAGCAAGGTCTCTATATCTAGTTCGGTTTGTTCATTCCAACGTTTTTTCACATTCTCTCGAACCGTTTTATTGTGGTTCTTTCTTCTCAAAACCGACCGATCAAACGTTTTGACAAATGGCTTGGAGGTAACAGAGGAAGTAGTCAGTAGTTTGGCCGACACATATTCCTGAATTTTAGCATCCGAATGTTCTGACAAATACGTCAGTAGCTCAGCGTGCTTTTTAGGATCGAGTTCCAAACACTGCAGCAGAGTCAATCCAAATGCTCGGGTAGTTGCTACTGGACTATCACAAAGGGCCAGTAAATCCTCTACCAGTGAATCTTCTCGAGTAGCTACATTGGCAAAATACCGTTGCCCAAAGTTCACTGCTTCTGGAAGCTCAGACTCAAGCAAACGCAAAGCAAAACGTGTTCTTAGCCCTAGTTCATTGATACGCCCAAATGCCCAATTACGTACTTCAGGTAAACGGTGAATGCACGCGTCAAAAAGGGTATCAGACTGATAATCAATTGATTGACGGTGGTGATTTAACCAAGTAATTAAACTCGCGGTAAATATTGGATTGGTGATCTTCAGAATGGAAGCATCTAGCCTTGAAGCTACTTGCGCCAATATCTGCTGGAATTTGTTCAAGTGTTCTTCAGAAACATGTTGAACAAAATCTAACCAAAAATGACTAGGAACCAAATGACTGTACTTGGCCAATACCAACGGTTGACGCGCAATACTCTGTATAAAATAGCGCTGATTGGTGTCATCGCTTATTTTAGCCAAAAATTGAATTAATAACTCTGCTCGTTCTTCTTCTTTGAGCATTTCCTCTATAAACAGGCCTACTTCATCTAAATCCGTCTGGCTATTGGCTACAATTTGCAACAACGCCTCGAGCCCCCATTGATTTCCCTGCAAACGGCCCAACAAATGAGGCAACATTTGATCATCAACGAGCACATCAAACAATACATTTTGTTGATGAAATTTGGGCAGGCATTTTTCCAGAATATCTTTTCGCAACCCATGTGGCAAACAAGTTACCAAATATAGAAACAACAACGGATTGAACTCAAATCCCTGAGTAACCTGTTTCAGGAGCAACTCCCGGATGGGTGGCAAAGCTTCTTTGATGATGAAGCTTATTTTTTCAGGTGCGTAAGTAAACAAGTGATCCATTCGGTTGGCATGACTCACCGTAAACCACTGTATTGCTTGAGGGCATTGTACGTTTAGGCGTAGCAACGCCAATGCATTTTCTTTCTGGTTACGTAACAGACGTTGCCAGATTTGCGTTACCTCAGCCACTCTCAAATAACGTTCAGCCATTTCCCAGCCAAAATCAACCACCTTTGGGTGAGCTACAAACATATAACCATCAAACGAACCTCTATTCCACCAAGTACGCTGAAAGTTTTTCATACGCTTGCGGTATATGTCCAACAATCGCGTCACGTGAGTATCACTATGTTGCACTATTCCTAGCCAATAAGGCATTTGAAGTATGTCAGATTTTTTGGCAACTTGCCACACCATATTACGAGTTACTTCACTTTTGAGCGCAAACAAAGTTTCGGCCAAGGCTTCCAAATCACTGGCCGGGATATGGAACAATCGCCTTTGGTGTAGAAAATCAATCGCTTGGGTGATTCGTCGCGAACGATGTCCCTGTTTCAATTGCTCCATTACTAGTTTGTATAGCTCATTGGTGAACCCTCGATACCAGGCACTGCTTGATTTGGTGGTCGTGCCCAGGCCTAAAAAATGATTGATCCAATTTAAAAAGGCATTGGATGAACTGGCGGTAGACAGTTGGGCACTGATGTCGAAATTGCCATAAAACCAACGGTGGGCAATCAGTTCAGGAGGAAATTCTAAAGTGGTAATGCGTTGATCAATGTATTGTTTGGCAGCACGCTTGAGCCAAACCGAAGGGCTCTCAAAAAATACGGTCAATCGATCGTTGGTGAGGCTTTGTAAGGCCTCTTGGTTTCTCATCAATACTTTTACCGCAAATGCCTGGATTTGCCAAGGAAAGTTGCTTTTGAGTAATTGATGAAAAAAATCAAAATGGCTGTCCCAAACTGCACTTACTCCCTCTTCGAGATGATGCAAGTGAAAACCTTGGCCTGAAGGTGCGTAGCCTCCTTGTCCGTGTCCTTTCTGATAGTATCGACGCGACTTACCCAGCATGATGTCCATACTAATCCAATGATTCTCGAGATCAAGGCTGGAAAAAGGCACACTATGAGATTGGGCATGGGCCAACAATATTTTTTCGGCCAACAGGCGATACCAATGGGGTGCTT
>CALDJV010000238.1 GCA_937899305.1 uncultured Cytophagaceae bacterium | reverse complement strand
AATAACTTAATCCATTTAGCTAATCTCTGGCCGCTATACTTCGTCAAAAAATAGTACAAATAGCGCTGCTATTAGCCAATTTTTTAGACTTGTCTAGCACCAAGGTATTGCACTAAATTTGGATTAGTTTATTTCTTCCGTTTTACTTAGCTTGTGGGTTCGTTTACTTTCATTGATATATTTTGTTATAACATGTTACCCCAAAAACTCATTACCCATA
Source organism: uncultured Cytophagaceae bacterium (assembly GCA_937899305.1). Lineage (GTDB taxonomy): Bacteria > Bacteroidota > Bacteroidia > Cytophagales > Microscillaceae > Microscilla. The sequence goes on along the minus strand of CALDJV010000238.1, from coordinate 5,224 downwards.
ACGGTACTTTTCACGCCGACGAAGTGTTTGCCATTGCCATTTTGGAAAAACTAGTGGGCAAACCACTGGAGATTACCCGTACCCGTGATCCTCAAATATTAGAATCAGGCGTCCACGACACTGCTGTATTTGTAGTAGATGTAGGCTTGGCGCACGAACCCGAAAAATTCAATTTTGACCACCATCAAGATCGACACATGAAAAGTGCGGCCGGGTTGGTTTGGCAAGCCTATGGAGCCGAAGTGTGTGGAGGAAGTACCGACGCAGCCCAGTTGGTGCAAGAATCCATCATTGACTTGGTAGATCAGGCTGATACCAACCAGAATAATATCTTGATGACGATGAAAAACCACTTGCCGGGTGGGGTAGATGGCACCGTATCGGGCTTGATTGGGGCGTTTAACCGAGAAACGGATGACGAATTGGAACAAATGCAACAGTTCAAGAGAGCCATTGGTTTTGCCGCTACTTTTTTGGAAAACAGCTTGTACGAAGCGGCTATGATTGTGGCCCAAAAACCAATTTGGGAGGCCCGCAAGATGCTCAAACCTAATGTGGTTCGCTTGGAAAGTCATTGCAAAGGTTGGAAAAAATGGGCTGCCCATGAACCCGAAATCCAATTTTGTGTGATTCCTCGCACCAGCCTAAACAATGAAGTGGATGGCCCTCAGTGGCAAATCACCAGCATCGATGCCGAACAACATCCATTGCCCACCTTGGAAACCATGCAGGCCCAGGTAACCCAACCCGAAGCGATTGAGTTTGCCCACAAGGCCCGTTTTTTGGCGGTATTCAACAATGAACAAACTGCTTTAGAGGTAGTTGAGCAGTTGTTATAGACGCATTGTTCAACGGTTGCACTGTTCCGCTTCGCATCGCGAAACAATTGAACAATGCAACCATTGAACAATAAAAAACTCAATGCCCATGCCCATAAATTACCTTCACTTCAGGGTGTTGTTGGGTAAATGTGCTCAATTGTTGCAAGCTTTTTTGGGCCAACTTCCGGTTATAAACCCAGCCGGGCTCTATGCCATGTTCAAGACCATAAGGAGTGTAACTGACATCTCCAGTGATTAAAAAGAGGCCTTCGTTGGTGTGCAGTAAATAAGACAAGTGCCCTTTGGAATGCCCTGGGGTGGCAATGGCCAGCAACGATTGGTCCCCAAAAATGTCCAATACCTGATTAAGGTTTTCCAAAGGAACCCCCAGGTCCATGTTTAGTTCCTGAAGGGTATTTACCTGATCCATATGATTACTGGTATACAAAAAAGGATAATAATGAAATTGTTCTCCCTTGCCTGCTACCAGTGGAATGTTTGGCGATAATTCAGGTAATCCGGCGGTGTGATCGCCATGTAAGTGGGTAAAAAAGAGGCCCTGGATGATCAATTTTTCACCCGTTTGAGCCAATTGATTGTATTCTTTGGCCAGCAAAGCTTTGATATTTTGCTGAAGGGCTTGTTTGGTTTTTTTGATGTATTTTTTGGCCAACCATCCCTTGATGTTTCCTTTTTGCTGGAAAGAACTGTCCAGCCCAGCATCGATCATAAACCAGCCCTTGGTTTGGTGCTTAAACAAATAGGCATATACTGGCAACCATAGCTGCTCAGGAATCGTGTGATTTTTTGGAAGTCGTTTTTTGTTGAGCATTCCCGAACTGGGGATCAATACTTCTCCGGTGTTCAAAATCTTGAAATCTACAATAGATGGGGCTTGATCCTTTATTTGTTCAAAACTCAACGAATTGTCTTGGGGTGGAAGTGGGTAAGCCACTCGTTGAAACTTGTGCTTGGCTCCAGTTGCCAATGGTGTAGGCGCTATTGATGACTTTTTCTTGATAAAGTTCATATGATTTCCAGTTTATATTGTGAAATAGGATACCACAAAACTAGAAGACATCGGGTAGAGAAACTTGAACGAATTTGCTGTTTTTGGTAATCATAGAAGGAGATATACCCAGTACCTTATTGAACGTACGGGTCATGTGGGCGGAATCAGCAAAGCCCGCTTCATAGGCAATTTGGGTGAGGTTGTATTGTTGACGAATGATCAATGCTATTGCGGCTTTGATTTTGAGCCATAAAATATAATTGCGAATCGGCAAGCCTACTTGATTCTTAAACAGGTGCAAGAGACGACTTTCACTCAGACAAGCTATTTCGGTGAGGATTTGGGTAGTAATGTTTTCTTGAAAATGGGCCTTGAGGTAGTTTAATACCGTTATAACCCTTTCATCTTGGTGAGACGAGCGAAGACCAGCCAAGGTTTGTGCGCCAAAAAAACGGGTGATTTGCCCATAGATTTGCTCCCAGTGTTGCTGTTGAATATCGGTCAACAATTGAGGTAAATTCAGCTGTGAAATGACTTCGTTAGCGTAAGTATGCCAAGGTTGGTGGAGCAGCATAGTACGCAAGATATGCTCTCCTAATAAAGATTCTTGGTCTACTATCAAAGAAAGGATTTCAATACCAGCGGCATCACACTGATGGGGGTAGTTGGGGGCTACCAAAATATTGGGACAATTGATCCATTGACCTTGATTATTTTTGGTCAAAAAAGGTTGCTCAATGCCCATCACCAATTGAACAGCCGGGTGTTGATGATGAGTAATGCTGCGTTGGTTGGTGCCCCAAAACAAAATACAATCTGGATAAATGATGGTGTGGTTCATTTGAGTGATGACTTCTTCTTCAAGGCATTACTTTATGCTTAGTTTTTTCGGCTTCATTCAGGACTGAAGGTTTCACAACGCATCGCGAAACAATATAGCAATGCAACCATTTAACAATAGAACAACATAAAATCATTTAAACTTGGTGCTATAATATCGGGGAGAATGCTTCCACAATACTTTACCCGAGTTCAGGTCGATACCCACCGCCATCCGATACAGTGGATAGGTTTTCTTAGGCCCTCTTACCTGCACACTACTGATTCCCAATTCATTTTTGTAGCGGGCAAATTTAGGGTTGAAACCATAATTACTCAAAAAGTTTTGGAGCAACGGCACTTCTACATCTTCCATCCCTTTTTCCCACAACACATCTCCAGTCTTGCCAATGCAAGCCAGGCGGTAATTGCTTTGTTTGCCGATTTCAGTTTGGTATCTCAACAAGATATGGGTAGAGTCAACGTAGATGACCTTGGGCTTCAAGAAAAAATTGGCTTTGTCTTGTTTAGAGATGACACGGGCATCACCTTGATCAACGCTTTTTTGCAAGAATTGGAGGCGGGTATTGCCTATTTGATGCTTGCCTTGATGCAAGCGTCGATTTGATAGGCGCTGGGTAAGCAAAAATTGATATTGATTGCGATTTTTGGGATTGGCTACCTTTGTCCATTGGTATTGCCAATAGGGTTGGGTTTGTTTGCGTTGGCGATATTCATCAACGGTCAATAGTTTCTTAGTGTTGGGATTGTACCAATGTACTCTTCCCTGTTTGCTGGTAATTTCGAACCAGCCACTGTTGTAGTGTCGCACTTTGCCTACACCCCCCTCGATTTCGGGGAATTTTTGAGCCAATAAAGCTTTACTGTTGGTAATTTTTCCGGTACGCATGTCGCGAGCAACAAAACCATTATTGTAATAATCATAAAAACTACCATCAACGCCGCTTACTTTGTACCAAAGTCGGTTGCCATCGGTGTTTTTACGTTCGGGGAGGTCCATTTCATGGAGCAACTTACCTGTGGCAGCCTGAGCAATGAGCAATTTGGGTTTACGGTAATAAGGGCTTTTTTTATGCTTGGTATATTTTATTTGCCATACTACAATGCCTTTGGGAGTGGCCCCTACCATATATTGCGAGGTCCCTTTAGATTTGTAGTATGAAATACCGAGCTGAATCAGTACGACTGCCCCAAAGATAGCAAACCCGATGAGTGTTCCTCGGCCCCTTTTTTTCTTGAATGTAGAACTACTGGCATTGGCTCGTCTTTGGGGAGGGGGTGTTTTAGGAGCTGTTTTTTGGGCCGATTGGGTGGCCTTTTTTCCCTGTGGCTTTTGTTTCAATTCACCAACAATGGCATAAGCCTCTTGAAACCCAGGGTCTATCTCAATGCAATTGTTGGCGTGTGCGAGGGCTTTTTCCTTGTCGTTTTTTTTACCATCCTGGTGCCACTTTTCTAAATAAGCTTTGGCCAGTCCATACACGCTTTTAGGATCTTTAGGATCCAACAAGAGCAATTGTTCGTACTCGTCGATGGCTTCTTTGTAATTACCAAAACGAAGATGGTTGTCGCCTCGGGTAAGATAGTCTTGCTTGGCTTGAGCAATTTCTTGCAGGTCAAGGTCCAACTTTTGGGCAATGTCTTGCAAATCCTTTTTACTGAGATAATCTTCATTTTTAGAATTGAGTACCTCCTGGGCTTTTTTAAGGTACTTATCTAAGTCTTCGTCTGAGTACGCCATGTGGTTTATCAAATAGTTTGACGTAAAAATAATTACTAACGGGATGAATGGCAAATGAATGAGATAGTGATCAACCGATTCATTCCTTTCTTTTCACACTGTAAATGGCTCGCCCTTCGGCCAATATTTTGTCGGGTTGCCCTTCTGGATAAGCTTGAATATGGGTGAAAACGACTCTATTGCCACTTTTTTGTACTTTAGCCTCTACCAATACATCTTGTTCTTTTTTGGCTGGAGATAAAAAATCAGTACGAATATCAATGGTCGCAATCTTATCGGCCCGTAGGTTAATTGTAGTCATGGCTGCCAAACCACCTGCCGAATCCATCGCTGATACCAACACTCCTCCGTGGATGTTACCTGCAAGCGCATTGCCTAGCAAGTCTTTATGATAAACAATTTTGATAATGGCGGCATCTTGGGCTACACTTTCTAACTTGAAACCCAACAGTTTATGAAAGGGGATAAATTCTTCGAAAATTTTACGGTAAAACTCAAAATTTATGGTGTCTTCAGTTGCTTTTTCTTTTTGCATGGAAGTATTTTTAATGATTTGGTACAATGGATAGCGACGAGTCTATTTATTGATTTATGTTCTTCAATCATTGATCAATATGCGATATTATATGAGAAACTCAGCTATCACAGTACCAAAGTAGTTGTTTAGTAAAACGGAAAAAATAAAGTAATCCAAATTTGGTGTAATATCTAGTTGCTAGACGATGAAAAAAATCTTTGCGTAGCTTTGGCTACGCAAAGATTTTTTGAAGAAGTATAGCGACGAGAGATGAGCCAAATGGATTAGGTTAT
>CALDJV010000237.1 GCA_937899305.1 uncultured Cytophagaceae bacterium | reverse complement strand
GACAAGTGCATATCAGAGCCTCTTTCAACAATATCATTATTTCAATTACCAACTCAACAGGACAGGTAATTTCTTGGGCTTCTGCCGGTAAAATGGGTTTTAGAGGATCTAAGAAAAACACCCCTTATGCTGCTCAAGTAGCTGCTAAAAACTGTGCAGAAGTTGCTCACGGTTTGGGTATGAGAAAAGCTGAGGTGTTTGTAAAAGGACCTGGTTCAGGACGTGAGTCTGCGATCAGAACTATCCAAAATATTGGTATTGAAGTCACTGCGATTAGAGACGTTACCCCATTGCCACACAATGGTTGTCGCCCTCCAAAACGTAGAAGAGTATAATTAGGTTTTGTATACCTTGTATAGAACAGAAAAAAGAGTAGAAAATGGCAAGATATAGAGGTCCAAAATCGAAGATTTCAAGAAAGTTCGGAGAGCCTATCATGGGACCAAGCAAGGCCCTACAAAAAAAGGCTTACCCTCCAGGACAACACGGAAAAGGAAGACGTAAAAAACAGTCTGAATACGCGATTCAGCTACAAGCCAAGCAAAAAGTAAAGTACATTTATGGTGTACTTGAGCGTCAATTTGCTAACTTGTTTGATAAAGCGGCTCGTAAGCAAGGAATTACAGGTGAAAACTTGTTGAAATTGCTCGAGGCTCGTTTAGACAATACTGTATATCGTTTAGGTATAGCTCCTACTCGTCGAGCAGCCAGACAATTGGTGATCCACAAACACATCACTGTAAATGGTGAGGTGGCGAACATTCCTTCTTATTCACTAAGACCTGGTGATATCGTGGGAGTACGTGAAAAATCAAAGTCATTAGAAGTAGTTACTGAAAGCTTGATTTCTAATACCAAGCGCTTCAATTGGCTTGAGTGGGATGGCACTCAATTAGCTGGTAAATTTATGAGCTACCCTGAGCGTGATCAAATTCCGGAGAAGGTTCAAGAACAACTAATTGTTGAACTTTACTCTAAATAAGATTTCAAGGCGATTTTTTTTCGCCTTTTATACCCTTGATTACATAACATTTATAAAATTCAGGAGGACATACCATGTCATTATTAACCTTTCAAATACCAGAAAAAGTTGTAATGGATAAAACTACCGATTTCCACGGTATGTTTGAGTTCAAGCCATTAGAGCCTGGTTTTGGTGTAACTGTCGGAAATGCTATTCGCCGAGTGCTACTTTCTTCATTGGAAGGCTACGCGATTACCTGCATTAAAATACCGGGGGTGCAGCATGAGTTTTCATCCATAAAAGGAGTAATGCAAGATGTTTCCGAAATTATCCTAAACTTGAAAAAAGTGCGCTTCAAGAAGCGTAGTGCCGATAATTTGGAGACTAAAATTGTAGTGGATGTAAGTAATCAAGAGACGTTTACAGCGGGCGACATTGCCAAGTTTACCAACTCTTTTGAGATATTGAATCCTGATTTAGTGATTTGTAATCTGGACGAGTCAGTAGACTTGGAAGTAGAATTGTACATTGAGAAAGGGAGAGGCTATGTTTCTTCTGAGGATCAAAAATTGCCAGATTCAGCTCTAGGTTACATTCCTATTGATGCGATCTTTACTCCGATCAAGAATGTACGCTACGCTGTTGAGAATACAAGGGTTGAACAGAGAACTGACTACGAAAAGTTGTTGTTAGATATTCAAACGGATGGTTCTATCCACCCGGAAGACGCCTTGAAAGGTGCCGCTAATATCTTGATTCAGCACTTTATGTTGTTCTCTGACCAAAATATTATACTTGAAACTGCCAAGAAAGAAGAGGTTCAGGAAGTGGACGAGCATTTCTTACACATGCGTAAGTTGCTCAAGACTCCAATTAGCGACTTAGATCTTTCGGTAAGGGCATACAATTGTTTGAAATCTGCGGATATTAGAACATTAGGAGATTTAGTGAAATTGGACATTGCCGATATGATGAAATTCCGAAACTTTGGTAAGAAGTCGCTTACTGAGTTGGAACAACTAGTCGCTGAGAAGGGATTGCAGTTTGGCATGGACGTATCGAAGTATAAACTTGACGAAGAATAAAGATGAGACATAAAAAGGGATTTAATCATTTGGGAAGAACTGCTCCTCACCGAAAAGCAATGCTTTCCAATATGGCGTCTTCTTTGATTCTGCATAAACGAATTAAAACTACAGTTGCCAAGGCCAAAGCTTTACGTCAGTATGTAGAGCCTTTGTTGACCAAAGCCAAGAACGACAATATGCATTCTCGCCGGGTAGTTTTTTCTTATTTGCAAGATAAAGAAACAGTAAAAGAGCTATTCAACGAAGTAGCAGATAAGATTTCTCAAAGAAACGGTGGTTATACCCGCATTATCAAGTTGGGTAACCGTTTGGGAGACAATGCTGAGATGTGTTTGATTGAATTGGTTGATTACAACGAAACTTATCAGCCAGAAACCAAAGCTAAGAAACCTAAGACACGTAGAAGTCGTCGTGGTGGTGGTGGTAAGAAACAAGAAACTACTGCTGAAAACACACCAGATACAACTACAAAGGTGGAAGAGAAAGCTCCTGAAGCAAAATCGGAAGATAAAAAACCTGATGAGGGTGCCGGAGAAGACAAAGAATAAGCATTTGTGGCTGACTTTTACCCTTTTGAGGGTTCAAAATATAAGAAGGATTAAACCACGGTTTAATCCTTTTTTTTTGACCAAAATTTTGAGGTTTATCCAACAAAGGTATCAATTTAACCATACTACTAGATATTTTTCGTTTGTGGAGACACAAACGAAGGCGGACGCGCCGTTGGTAGTGTCTTCATTGCCAACTTTAGAGTAGTATGCAATTTAACTTATGACTAACCATGGCCACCGAACTTTATGGAGTACGCGTAGAAGAAATCGAGGGTGAAGATTTATTGTTACGTGTTTTTTTATTATACCAAGACGGGGAAAGATACATTCCCGAGAGTAAACTATTCTTTTTGTGCTTACTCATCGATTCTTTGCACCCCTTCAATGCCACACAGCCTCTTTTTGGAGAGATCGTAGACTTGGATTGGTGGACCAAGTATCAAAAGCGAGGTACACGTAGCGCCAATTATGACAAGTTATTTCGCGAGCAACTTACCTTATTTGAAAGTGATGAAAATGCAGAAAAATACATTGCCGAGTTACAAGTACTAGAGTACCACCAACCCGCTTCAAAAAATGATCAGGAGATTACGTTTTATTATTACAATCGCGAAAAAGATTGTTTTGGTGAAAACGAAGCCGATATCGAGCAATGTGTTTTTTACTTGAGAGCAAGTGATCCCCGTTGGTTTTCCCACCTTACTCAAAACCAGATGTTCTCTTCTGCTTGTTATGAATGTTGATCAGATAAAACAAAGCACTTGAGGGTACGTAAAACAACCGGAAAACCCGCTTTTTGCCCCTTTTGCAAGGTTGTTTTGGGGGATTTTTTTTAGGATAAAGTCGTGGTGAGCTAAATTTAAATGTGCCACAATACAGGTGTTGTGGTCAATATCCTTTTAAATTTTATCCTAAACAAATCAAAATGAAGCATATCAGAAAAAAAGCCAAGGACTTATTGCTCGAGGAAAGAAAGCAGGAAAGTTTAGATATCCGCATCAAGGCAGCTCAGATTGCCCGTGATGGAAATACTCCTACGATTGACCACAACGCCAACCGTGATGAAAAACTTCCCTTTCGTTTGATGAGCTTTACCAAAGGCTTGTTACACCATGAAGATACTGGCTTGTTAAAGAATGAAGAAGATTTTGAAAAGCTGGTTGAAGCGATTAAATCCGGTGACCCTAAGGACTTTGAAAAACTAAAAACAGGCGAGCCTGGGCAAGGACAACAGTGGTTATCGGAAAAGGCAAATGAGAATAAAGTAAACTTTAGAGCTTGGGAAAGTGCTGGAGCTGGCTTGACCTATGATTTACAAGGGCCAGACGCGCAGGCAGTCACGATGCCCCCCGCGCCTCGCTTGGGCTCCAATGAATTGATTGCTGAAATTGCTGAGGTGTATTGTCAGGCATTACTGCGAGATAAACCACTGTCAGCATTCAATGATGCTTCCTCCCAAGACAATGACATCAATGATTGTGTAAATGCCCTTAGAGGATTGGTCTTTTTTGCTAAACAAAGACGGAAAGGCATTGATGACAATCAAGGAAGGGAACAAGCAGTCAATACCGTGTTTAGAGGTTTTACTAAAGGAGACTTGGTAGGGCCTTATTTGTCTCAATTTATGTTAGCAGGTAATAATGGATTGAACACCCAAGGAACGAAACCTACCGAGTTTGACGCAAGCGAAGGTTATATCAACTACGGTTCTATTACCATCGATCAGCGAGTAAGAGTAGCCAAAGAGGTCAACTATCTGATTGACTGGGAAGAATACGTTGATGTTCAAAATGGAGCTAATTTTGGGAGGCTAGAAGAATATACCGATCAGCCTACTCGTAGATTCATCACTACTGGGCGTGATCTGGCTACCTATGTACACTATGATGCTTTATACGAAGCCTACCTCAATGCTTGTTTACTGCTATTGAGTGTACCCAATGAACATAAGCTAAATTTATTCGATGAAGGAGTACCTTTTCAAGGGCCAGATAGTGTAGATAAACAACAAGGTTTTGCCCATTATGGAGGACCACATATTTTGACACTGGTAACTGAAGTGGCCACTCGAGCATTGAAAGCAGTGCGTTTTCAGAAATTCAATACCCATCGTCGTTTGCGTCCAGAAGCATTGGCCGCTCGTATGGAAAAATTTGCTGCCATCATTGATAGTCTGGATAAGGATCAAGACAAACAAGTCATTGATGATTTAAAGAAAACCCATAAGGCACTGAAAGAAGCGGGGGTTTTTAAATTGCTTAGAAAAAATAAGCTGGGAAATAAAAACTTATTGTTACCTATGGCTTTTCAGGAGGGTTCTCCAATGCATCCAGCTTATGGGGCTGGGCACGCTACAGTAGCTGGCGCGTGTGTAACCATTTTGAAAGCGTTCTTTAATCATAAATTGTATGTGAAAGTATCGGCAGATGGTGCCATCTTTGACATCTCGGATAAACGCAAAGATGCCAAAAAAGCTTTTGTTCCTCCCAAGCCAGGAGCTGCACAAGATAAACTTTTGGTAGTTGACACTGAACCATTGACTTTGGTAGGAGAAATCAATAAACTGGCCGCCAACATATCCATTGGACGAGATTGGGCGGGGGTTCACTATTATACCGATTATACCGAATCCATGTTATTGGGTGAAGAAATTGCCATCAAGTTGTTGCAAGAGCAGGCCATTACCTACAATCCTTTGGAGAACTTTCATATGACATTACCCAAGTTTGATGGAACTGAAATCATGATTGCTGCTCCAAAAGCATCGTTGTAATAAGTCAGTTTGAATTGTATTAATAATCAAAGGCATTCAGTATATTGTTCTTCAATA
>CALDJV010000236.1 GCA_937899305.1 uncultured Cytophagaceae bacterium | reverse complement strand
TAGCAACTAGATATTACACCAAATTTGGATTACTTTATTTTTTCCGTTTTACTAAGATTAAATCAAGGGGCCAGGCAATCACTTTGATTATACTGACTCACTTGACTTGCCGCAAGTAAGGTATTCATTGCCATAAAAAGGTCTCATTCATTTCAGATGGACTTTTTTTTGTGCTCTCAAGAGGTCTATCTAAAATTAGGGAGACTTCCAATTCATTGCCTCATCTCATTTTATGACGTTTACAACACTTGTTGCAAGAGATTGGACTCGCACTCAAAATTTCCTTATCTTTGTAGTCTTTATTGGTCTCAGCTCTGGGTTAAAACCCTGCACTTTCAGTGCAATACTTTAGTAATGCGAAAAAATCGGGTCTCGTCTGCGAATTTGAGCAACTTGCCCGCATTGCGACACGGGTTGGCTAAAGAGGACTTTCAGTCCGAGCGCAAAACCCCTGTACTTTCAGTGCAGGGTGGTTTAGTTTTTTAATCACCATTTGAGGGGCCTAGGCTCCGATAACCTTGCAAGTTATTATGGCACTACATAACAAAATCGACAAGCGTGTTCTTAAGAAACAACTTAAGAACAGCAACGAGGAACGATTGACCATTTCGTTCTATCAATACCATCATTTACAAGACCCACAAGCGTTTCGCGATGAGTTGTACCATCGTTGGAACATCTTGGGTGTGTACGGGCGTACCTACATCGCCGCGGAGGGGATCAACTCTCAAATAAGTGTACCCACGGCCAATTTTGAGGCCTTCAAGTCAGATTTATACCGTACTGACTGGTTAAACGGGGTACGTTTGAACGTTGCGGTAGAAGATGATGGCAAGTCCTTCTATAAACTCAAAATCAAGGTTCGAGATAAGATTTTGGCCGATGGGCTCAATGATGCTACTTTTGATGTCACCAACAAAGGGAATCACGTAGATGCGGAAAATTTCAATAAACTCGCTGAAGATCCCAATACCATCATCATCGATATGCGCAACCATTACGAAAGCGAAGTAGGGCATTTCGAGGGAGCCATTACTCCAGATGTAGATACTTTCCGTGATTCTTTGCCCATTATTGAGGACATGATTGCCCCTCACAAAGAAGACAAAAACTTATTGATGTATTGTACCGGGGGAATCCGTTGTGAAAAAGCCAGTGCTTATTTCAAGCACAAGGGGTTCAAACGGGTGTTTCAGCTTGAAGGGGGCATTATCAAATATGCTAAAGACGCCAATGCTCAAGGCTTGGATAATAAATTCATTGGTAAAAACTTCGTATTCGACGAACGCCTGGGCGAACGGATCAGTGACGACATCATCAGCAAATGTCATAAATGTGGTAAGCCTTGCGATACCCACACCAACTGTATCAATGATGCCTGTCACCTGTTGTTTATCCAATGCGAAGAATGCGCTGAAAAATACAACCACTGCTGTTCAGACGATTGCAAAGATTTTATCGCCTTGCCGATAGAAACCCAAAAAGAATTGCGTAAAGGCATTGATCTAGGCTCCAATATATTCCGAAAAGGGCGTTTTGATCAAATGGCGGGAAAGTTTAAAATAACAAAACCACAGAAACCTGCTGAAGAATAGCATTGCTTTGCTGCACTGATGGTTAAAATAACTTCTATTGTTCCTGCCTTCGGCTCATTGCTCTATTGTTAAATGGCTACGTGAAGCGACGTATTGATTAGCCTTCGGCAGAGCTTGAACTTCGTTCTGCGGTTATTGATGTTTAATTGTTGATGATTAATTCTGCGAAACTAAATATCATTTTACGTTTTTCACTTTGAGTGGACTCAAAAACAAAACTACCAACTACTGACTCCAAACTCCCAATTAAAAAAACTGTGGACTATGGACCGTCGACTGTGGACTAAAAAAACTCCCAACTAAAAAAAATCAACTATTTGAAAAAAAACACACGAATGCAAGATAAACCAAACAATCAATCCTTTTCTGAACACTTCGAAACCAATGCCATTCGCACTCAGGTAAACCGTTCTGGTGAACGGGAACACGCAGTGCCTATTTTTGCTACCTCTAGTTTCGTGTTTGATGATGCCGAACATGCTCGTTCGCTTTTTGCCAATGAACAATCTGGTAATATTTATTCCCGTTATTCTAATCCCAATACTGACGAATTTGTCAAGAAGATGTGCTTGTTGGAAGGCACTGAGGATGGTATGGCTTTGGCCTCAGGAATGGCGGCCATGTTCTTGAGTATGGCTTCTTTTCTGAAATCGGGGGATCATATACTTGCTAGCCGCTCTTTATTTGGGTCTACCCACCAAGTCATCACCCAGATTTTCCCCCGCTGGGGCATCACTCATACTTACGTAGACATAGAAAAAACTGAAACCTGGGAAGCAGCCATTCAGGAAAACACCAAACTATTGTTCTTAGAGACCCCTTCTAACCCCGCCTTAGATATCATAGATTTAGAATGGGCGGGTAATTTGGCCAAAAAACATGGGCTTTTGTATGTAGTAGACAATTGTTTTACGACTCCTTATTTGCAAAACCCGGCCCAGTATGGAGCCGACGTAGTAACACATTCGGCTACCAAGTTTATCGACGGTCAAGGTCGTACCATTGGTGGCATTGTACTCGGGACCAAATCGGCCATTGAAGAAGTACGGTTTATGGCGCGTCATACTGGCCCGGCCTTGTCACCTTTCAATGGTTGGATCTTGTCTAAAAGCTTGGAAACGCTATCGGTAAGAATGGAAAAACATTGTGAAAATGCCCATAAACTTGCCGAGTATCTGGAAGCAAACCAAGCAGTAAGTTTTGTGAAATATCCATTTTTGCCCTCTCACCCGCAATATGAACTGGCCAAAAAACAAATGCGTTTGGGAGGCGGTTTGGTTAGTTTTGAAGTAAAAGGTGGCATTGAACAGGGCCGTAACTTTTTAAATGCGCTTCAGATGGTTTCGTTTACTGCCAATTTAGGCGACACCCGAACCATTGCCACTCATCCAGCGTCTACCACCCATTCCAAGCTTACCGACGAAGAAAGACGCCAGGTAGGAATTACTCCTGGGTTGATCCGTATCTCAGTGGGCCTGGAACACATCGATGACATCATTGCCGATATTGCTCAAGCAATTGACGCTTCTATTCCAGCTGAATACCCAGTAAACAGTTAATAGAATTGGTGATGGAAACAGAGCAAAACGGAACAAAATAGAACAGGTATTTATTCTATTTTGTTCTGCTTTTGTAGCCAAGTAACGCATAAATGACTGATGATGAAAATCGCTAAATTCAACGGAAAGGGAGAGATTTTTTATACGATTCAAGGAGAAGGCAAAAGTTTGGGCAAGCCCACCGTATTTGTGAGGAGTTCGTTGTGTAACCTCCATTGTATTTGGTGTGACACTGACTACACCTGGAACTGGGACAATACGCCTCATCCTCATATTTTCGACGAGACTCCAGGATACCAAAAATACCGTAAAGAAGAACAAATTGTAGAGCTGACTACCCAAGAGTTGGTGACTGAGGTAAGCCAATACCCTTGCAAAAACTTGGTACTGACTGGTGGAGAACCTTTGTTACAGCAAAAAGAATGGATTGCCCTGATGGCACAGTTGCGTATCAATGATCCTCGTTATTGGTTTGAGGTAGAGACCAATGGCACACTGCAACCCAATGAAGATTTTGACAATTTTATCAATCAGTACAATGTATCTCCCAAACTGGCTAACTCTAACAACCCACTGAAGCTCCGGGAAAAACCAGGGGTATATCGTTTCTTTGCCAAAAGTCCCAAGGCTTGGTTTAAGTTTGTAATTGCCGAACAATCTGACTTGGACGAGGTATTGGAGTTGATTGACAAATACGAAATCCCTGCTGACAAAGTATACCTGATGCCTGAGGGTACGACACCAGATAGGCTAAATTCCAAGCAACAATGGCTGGTTGAACAGTGCAAAAGCCATGGGTTTTACTACACCGATCGATTACATATCCATATTTATGGTAGCAAAAGAGGCGTTTAGAGTCTGAT
>CALDJV010000235.1 GCA_937899305.1 uncultured Cytophagaceae bacterium | reverse complement strand
AAAATAAAAAATACAAAAATAACATTTTTAAAGTTTTACCAAGTTTTCAAAATCTTAATAAAATCTAAGTAGTGGGTAAAAATTCTGTTCTGTAAGGAATTTCAAAAGAATCATCAGGTGTTTAGCTTTAGGGGTACAAAAAAATGAAAAGAAACAGAAGTGTTCTTTTATAAATACTTGTTTATCAGTTGTTTTTCAAGTAAACAACATATTCCTCATAAGGGTACAATTTACTCCGATAATTTTGATAAGCCAAGACCCTCTTTGTTCACCCCAAAACCCTCTTTGTGTACCTCAAGACCGTGTTTTTTTGCCTACATCTCCTCACATTTGCATCGTGGTTGACGCACAGAGAAATGCTTTCAAGTAGTTGAGTGCAGAGACTGAGCATAACCACGGAATATTACCAATTATATTGAATTACTGATTAATAAACTCTTCAAGTAAAATTTTATGAAACTCAACAGTGCTCCCAATGAGGAGATGAAGTCTGGATGCTTTTACGAACGTCTCAATAGCATTGGGCAAGATGTAAGTAAAAGCCAGAAAAACACTTGGCTTCAGAGACCCATCATCACCTATTTAACTTTGTAAAAACACGACGTTTTTAACTATTCATTTTTCAGCATTTGTACTGCCTAAGACAGGCTCAAGGTAGTGAAGTGATGTTTGATAATGTGCAATAATTAATACAACAAAAAAACTGATTATACAAATGAAAAAATTTGCTTTATCTTTACTAGGCGTTGCATTGAGCGTTTCGTTATTTGCTCAATATCGGCCTCTCATCAAAGGTGGACAGTTACCAATTCAGGCGGGTAAAAAACTAGTATTCAACCCTGACATGAGCGATGAGTTTGAGAACCAGACTTCGCTAGATAGAACCAAGTGGCAGACCGCTTATCCAGGTGATGCCAAAGTAGATACCAACAATTGGATCTGGAAAGGTCGTGATTACGCGATATTTCAAGACCGTGCAGTGACTGTATTTGACCGAGGTGCAGGATATGACGGAGAACTTCGTATTGAAGCTTCCAAACGACGGTATAATGAGTGGACCCATGAAGGAGGCCTTGTTAGGTCACGGTTTAGCGCTCGTTATGGTTATTATGAATGTAAAATGAAGGCCAATAAGACGATGTTATCCTCTACTTTCTGGTTGAATCAGGTATGTTGGGATAAAAGAATCACGGAACTTGATATTACTGAAACGGTAGGAGTAATCACAGGTACGATCAAGAAAGATTTCCCCTTTGGAATGAACTCGAATACCCACAGTGTAAATGGGTCTTGTCAACGAGAGGGCAATAATGTCCAAGTAAAAGACAGTAGACTTATCCCTACCAAAGAAGGAGCCACTAAAAGAGAAAGAGCTTCGGATGCCTTCCACGTTTATGGCGTATTTTGGAAAAATGCCAACGAACTTATCTTCTATCTGGATGGCGTAGAACAATACCGAATTGACCCTGCGGTTGATTTTGACCGTGCATTGCACTTGTTTATGGTAGTAGAAGCTTATAGCTGGAATCAAGCCGCTCTTGGCCGAGATAACATGCGTTTGCCTAAACTAGATAGAACCACTCGTTATAAATATGTGCGTTCTTGGACGCTTGATGATACCAATCAACTTCTTTCAGATGGTACTTATCACATTAGCTCGGTAAGTAATAACCAACGACTTGGTTTGTCAAGAAGAAACAACGTTAGTATGGTAGATGTTGCTTCTAATGACATTGCTTCTATAGGCAAAAAGGAGCAACAAAAATGGTTGTTTCTCCGAGTAGGTAACAATGAGTACACGATCCAAAACCTGGGAACACGAAGATTTTTGGAGGTACCTGGAGCAAAGTGTGAGAATAACGCGAACGTAAGCGTCATCAATACCTCTAATGGTCGTCATCGTCGGTGGAAAATTGTCAAGGTGGGTACCAAGTTTCAGTTGAGGCCTGCCCATTGCTCATCAAGAGCATTGGATCGTCACGAAGGCCGAACCCAACGAAACACTAATGTGCAAATTGACCAAGCTTCTAATAGTAACCGTGATCAACGTTGGATCATTACCCGTGCCCGGGCCCAAAGTAATAATCGCAGCAATGCCCGTACTACTACCCAGGTAGTTGAGTCGGAGCTATCTAGCGATATTATCGAGAAAAGTATGCTACGTCCTAACCCAAGTACTAATGGTATATTCCAGATTGACCTTAAAGGGCATAGCGAACGAGTACAAATTCTTATTGTGGACGTACTTGGTAACGTAGTGTATGAAGGGGCGAGTCAGGAAAAACAAGTAGAAATAAACACTAGAGGTTTTCAGAAGACTGGTATTTACAGTGTACGAATAACAAGCGCAAAGAAAACCGAAAACTTAAGACTTATTATTCGTTAATTTGAGCAATGAGATAGTCTCACTCTACGAGTTTTAAGTCATATTTTATTGAAGAGTATGCTACCTGGCAGGTGTTAGAAACCGGTCAGGTAGCATTGTTTTTTAAAGTCAGTTTACAAAATCAACTTTTGATCAAACTCCAAAAAATAAGGGTAACCTAATGAAGTCATCACCATCGTGGCATTATTTTGCTTACATTTTTCATCCATCAACTCACAAGCCTTCTGAATATTGTCCTCGTCGAGGTGGCTGAAAGGCTCATCCAGCAACAAGACCCGGAAAGGTTGAATCAAGGCCCGGATAATTGCCACTCGCTGGCGTTCACCATAAGATAGTAGCGCGGCTTTCTTGTCTAGTACGTGAGTAACCCCTAATAATTCCGCCATTCGTTTGATTTCATCTTCCAGATTGTCTTTATAAAGCACCGCTTTTACCTGAATATTTTCGCGGGCAGTAAGATCCATAAACAAGCGTAAATCCTGAAAAACAATGGAGAAGTCTTGTTGGCGTATTTGAGCCCAACGCGATTTTTTGATTTGAGGAATGGCCTGCCCCTCGATCGTTACTTCGCCCTCATAGTCGTGGCGAATACCATACAAAATGTGTATAAAAGTAGATTTGCCTTTGCCCGAAGGTGCGTGTACCTGATAGCGCTTGCCTGATTCGAAAGCTACTGAGGTATTCCATATTTCAGAGTTTCCTTCTAGTACGTGGGCCAATGGTTCCGGCACTACTTGATTGAGCTGAATTTTCATAAAGACAAAAGTAAGTGATTATCAATTTAAAAATAGGAAGGGGTAAATGATGCGTATCAAACTAAAAAAAGAATGGTTGATTACTAATCATTAATAATCAACCATCAATCAATGATTTATAATTCAGAACTTATTGCCCCGAGAAAAGCTCAGGAAGACTCATGACTGATTTATCCATTTCGCGGAACATTTCCATTAAAGCCCTCAATGAGTTTTTGTCCTTGTCAGCAAAGCGAATCACTACCTTGGTAGTCGAGAGGTTCTTTTGGGCAGGGGTGGTTTGTATCGAGAACGACTCAATAGGAGAATTCATCTTTTTGAGAGTTGGGCCCAAGCCAAATGGTACCAGATCTAGGTTTTCGTTGGGGAATTTGTTGAGATTTTTTTTCTTGATATCAGCGAAAAGCGAAAATGCACTATTTTTACCCAGGTTTACATATTGTTCATCCAAGCGAGCACCATTGTTTTCCATCACATAGTCTTTGATGTTCTTGGTCCAGGTACCAAACAACATTTTGTCTTTTACAAACAAATGATTGACATTGTCACCCATCTTAAAAGAATATTCATCACCTTCTTGTTCAATATTTCCATTACTAGATAGTTTACCGAGCAGTTTATCGAGCGACTCCATGTTGTGAATTTCGGCACCCAACAAAAACTTATATTGAATCTTGGTTACAGTTCGAGATTCGGGGTTGCCTTCTTCATCTACGGTTTGTTCGGTTACCTCACCTTTACTAATATCTATCAACGAAGCCATCAGATCACCACTGAGCATATCAAACAATTGAGCCATATTGAGCCCTGTATTTCGTTTTAGCCAAGAATTGATTTGCTTGTTGAGTCCAAAAGTATTGATGATTTCTTCGAAGCCTTGTGGGTGTAAACCAAGGCCCAGCATCAACATGGGCTCTTTGGCCGGAACGTGGGCCAACAGTTTGTTGTCAATGGTATTTTTAAACAGGCCTTTATACTTGCTCAAGGCTTCGGTCATATGCCAGCGAATATCAGTAGAAGCTTTCCCTTTCTCGAAGCTAGTTACTCCAGTAATGTAGTTTTCTTTGAAGTTGATACCAGCAAAATCTAAGTAATTAGAATAAAATTTTAGCGTAGGGTTTTTCTTGAGCTGTTCTACCGTGTTTCCCCAGTTGAGCCAAGCCGCAGCATCATAAGATTGACTTTCTAGCTCAGCAAAGTATTTATTATTGGCTTCCAACGATTCGTTTTCTGGTTGATCGCGTAACCTGAGTAATCGTTTTACCCATTCTTTTTCTGGCAATGCAAGGTTGGCTCCTAACATAATCACGGCCCTATTGGCCCAGCCCACTACTATTTTCTTTTCTATGATCGCATATTTTACGCCTTCGGCCGATTTTATTTCCAGGGGAGTTTTGGCGGGTGCTTTTCGCAAAAAAGCATCAAATTTACTTTCATCACTGAGCATAAAAGTAAGGCCTGCGTAATTGTTCTTGGTATTTTTAGGATCCCATTTGGCAAAGATGTAAGCCTTCTTAGTAAAATCGATTCCTGAGTTTTGAATACGCTTGGTGTCCTCATCCAATAAGTCTTTGAGAGTCACCAGTTTACCAGTCATTTTTTTTAAGTCTAGGCAAATGACTGCTGACGCGTCTTTGGGTATAAATTTACTGTTTTTGGGAGGTTTACCGCAACTACTGAGCAACAATCCTAAAGTTACGATCATTAACAAAGCGCGTAAAATGCGAGATTGAGAAAAGTTTGTTAGTTTCTGAAAGTAACGAAGACTATTTGAGTCATTCAGGATTTTCATAGTTTTGAAAAGTTTAAAGTGCGATCATGAAGTCTACAAGTATATAGATTATTTTAGTTTTAAAGAAATTTTTGCAGGCCAATTTGAGGGTTCCAGATAATACCAAAAGGCTTGGGCCTAAAATCAAAAAATGCCTGTTCTACGTAAGATACAGGCAATATTATTAAAATACTATACAGGTTGTACATTATTTATTTGCCCTTGCGAGCACTTTTGAGCAAATCTTTCTTGAGGGTATTAAACAAAAGCACCAATGCATTTTCCCGACTGTTTTTAAAATTGACCACAAACTTAGCCTGAATGGCCTTTCGGTCAGCATTGGTAAAATACAACCGAATGTTGTTGGTAGGAGGGAATTTGAGGTCCTTGAGCATTTTTACAAAAGCCGCTGACTGTTCCAGTTTTTCGGTGAAATTGGCATTGGCTTGAATGGCCCCGCTCTTGTTTTGCATAAACTGGATCAAGTCATTGTTTTGCATTTTTTTGCCGTCTAGTATTGCCTGGCGTAGTTGGGCACTATTGGTAAAATAAAGTACCTTATCGGTCTCTATCATGAACAGCTCTTTGTAAAAAGTAAAATGAGTACCATCTTTTTGTACCAAACCACTTTGCAAAAAAGTATTCATCAAACGTTTATAAACAGCTTCGTTTTCTACGCCAACCGCAAATACATAATCAGCCACTGGACGGTTTTCTTTTTCTACGTATACTTCCTTGGTATATTCGTCTATTATTTTCTTTTCTCGCTCTTCTATCCGAATGTCGCTCAAACCAAATACAACTTCGCCATCTAGCATATTAGAGATTTCTTCCAGGGTAACTCCCAGTGGTTTTAGGCTCTTGTTTACCCGGTTGTACAGTTTTTTATCCCGAAGCAATTGCTTTACCCCTGCCATACTGAGGCTAGAAGCAGCCAACATAATGGGTTGATTCAGGGGAATACTGTTGACAATTTTCCCGGTAATTTCTGATTTAAATAACTCGTTGTACCGTTGCAGGGTGCTGTCTCCCGCAAAATAGTCAATGTCGATTTCAATTTTTCCCTTACGATAATTGGTGAAAAAATGACAATAGTTGTTCGTCAAATCAGATTGATCTGTAATCATTTGCAGGGTTTTGCTTTTGTTGAGCTCTTGCATATTAAGCCACAAACCCATGTCTGATCTGGTTTTTTGAAATGCCTTGAAGTTTTTACTGGCGTGTACCAATTGTTTTGAGTTGCTCAGGTTATGTAATCTGAACAATTCGTCTTTGAGGCTTTGGGTGTCCTTTATTTTGATAGAAGTGAGAAAGAGCAAGTTTTTATCAGTCCAGCCCAAAATATTACCACTGCCTAATTCCACAAATTTGATGTTTTTTTCTTGGGTAAATTTGATTTTAGGATCTACTTTTTGGATAAACTTTTCCAATTTTTTGGCACTCTCCAGTGGCAAAGCAAGGGCAAAATAGCCTTTGTTCAGAGCAGTCTTTCCTCCGAAAATATAAGGGGTCAGGAAATTGATCCCGGTATTTTTCATTTCACTAAAGTTATCGCTGCTTTGGTTACCCAGTACTTCTCCTACCAAGTCATTGATAAACGTTTTACGTTGAGGGATTTTAAGGCCAATCTTAATCATGTTGGCTTTCCCTACAAAAGAAGCATTTTGAGGAATTACGGTGAGGTGAGTCGATTTGGTACAAGCACTCAAACAAAATATGGCCATCAACAAATACATCAATGGCATTTTAGACAAAGTCAGGTGATTTTTTTTCATTACTAAAATTATATGCACTATTTTACTTGGCTGGGAACGTCCCATTTACTACTGTTTGATCAGTTGAAAACCGAGTGGCTAACAATATAACATATATCGTACGAAAGTATTGTAAATCATTAGTGAGCGGTACATTATTTGTCAAGTCTTCCCAAGAATTCTAATAA
>CALDJV010000234.1 GCA_937899305.1 uncultured Cytophagaceae bacterium | reverse complement strand
AACCTGGATAGTTGGTACGTCTAATTAATATTATGAATGAATATTCCCGAAAGGATTTGTGGGTAGAAGCTCACCAAAGTTGTCCCACAGATCAATTAATTTAGGTATTAGACCAATTGCTCACTACAAGAAATCCTCCGGAATATATCCGGTGTGATAATGGGCTAGAGTTTATTAGTGGGAAGCTTAAGGATTGGGTAGGAAATTTAGACATTGAGTTGCGTTTTATCTAACTGGGTGACCCCGTTCATTGGGCGGCTCAAGGTTACACTCTGAAGGGAATGTTTGAATTTGCATTGGTTTGATTCCTTGGAAGAATTAAATGAGGAGTTGCAAAACTGGTACTATTCTTATAGTTTTATCAGACCACATTCAGCGCTCAACTACAAAACTCCTTACTGTTTTGAAGCCGAAATATAGCATGTCTCTACTTAAAAGTGGGTGCACTCAAACTGACGTAGGACAGAGGGATCACCATTAAAAACACAAAAAAGCAAACCTGCCAATATATAAAGGTAAGTTTGCTTCGATTTTTACTCTATTCGCAAAGTCTTCGGATTTTTGACTTTCAAACTTGTGTAACAGACTTTCTAGTCTTCAATTACCATCCTTTTGGAGAGCACTTCATCGCCATCGTCAGAAATGTATCTAATGATGTACGTACCACTCTTATATTCACTACTGTCAAGCAAAACGTCTTTGGCAGATGCAGCAACCTTTAGTTGTTTTAACAACTTTCCATTGAGGTTATATATTTGTAAAAGACCACCTTGTGATTGGTTGGTGAATTTAACATTAATTTTACCATTGACTGTAGCAGGGTTTGGAAATAGTTTGAGCGCCATCGTAGGAGTTAAACCTGGAGCTTCATCAAGATTTTTGGTATGAACACGGCGTCTCAAATCATTGTTTTTAACAAGGTAAATAACATCAAAATTTTCTCCGTTAGATACTTTAGGGTTATGATAAACTACCTTACTTAAATTCGCAATCCAAACATAGTTGTGTAAAAACTGAATTGAATTGAGGTTTGAGAATTTTGATTTCTGATGCATGGTAATTCCATTCCTCCAATCTTTCTTTAACCCTGCATAAAATACATTGTTAAACTTCCACTTATTCCCTGTTTGACCAGGACCAGAATCATTTTGTCCTGAACCACTTTCTTGCATTCCTTGTCCTTTATAAGAGAGGTGAATACCGGTGTTTTCTAGTATCTGATTATAACTCGAACTAATTTCTACCCAAATCTGATAACGTATTCCTCCAGCAATAATTAAGTTATGTTTGACTGTATTGTATTTTGAATGAGCATCAACATCAATACCATCCATTCCCCAAATGAATTTCTTGTCATCGGCATTAGAAAGAGAAGAGAAAGAAACATTGTTTCTATAGTTTGCCCAACGTTTTTGAGTGCTTGCATCAAGTATCAAATTTCTATTAATATTTATCCCACTACAAACTTTTAAATGAATGCCTCTGCGAGCATAATTGGTGATAAAGTTTCGTTGAATGGTAGATGGCTTGTTAAGCCCATTGAGAGAAAGCACGTTTTTACATTTATCAAAATTAATTCCATCAATGAGAATATTTTTATGGCCTCCTCCTAAGAAACAGATGCCTGCCATGTTATAATTTGTCTCGATCAAACTGTTTTTGGTACCTTTAAATTTTACATTATCTTTACCTCTAATCACTGTAAACGCGCCTGCTACTACATCAGGGAGGGTATGAGCCCCTGATGAGTTTACGCTACTAGGTATTTCAATACCCTTGAAGGTCTTATTTGAGTTGAGGGTGATTTTGTCGCCTGGTCTAATTGTGATTCTACCTTTGGTATATTTCACCGTGCCATCTATCCAAATTGTTTTATTTGCGCCTATCATAATAGGTTCTTTTGTCACAACAGTTCCTTTGAACACAAAAACCCCCCATCTGTCGTCTGCCAACTTGGCAAGATTAGCTTTTAGGTTACTGTTGTTAATGAGCGTTCCAGCGTTAAAACTAGGAGGTCTTGATTGTAATGCAAGAAATGTTTTTCTTACAGCGGTATTTTGCGCTATGTTATCTTTGAAAACCCCATTTAATAGTTTGGATGACTTTAATCTAGCTTTCTTCCAATTTGGACGAATTCCAGATTTATCAACAAGACCCCGGAGGTATTGTACTGAACGGCCACCGTTACTTTGGTTAGGTGCTATTTTCCTGAATACTTTTCCATGTCCATTTCTACTATTGTTATCATTACCAGACGAGGAAGCAGAGAAAAGGTCTGGACCATACAAATTTGTAACTTTGAATAGGCCTCCAGCTGTAGAAACATTTGAGTTTCTCAATTGCCCAAATGCAATATTTGAACTAATCAAAAAGACCACAATGAGTGGTAAAAATGCAAGGCGTGAATTTTTCATTTTAAAATTGGTTTTTAGTTTAAAATAAGTTCCATTTATCAGTTAAAAACTGATAAGATAGCCCTGCTTTTGTCATTAAAACGCTGAAGTTCTAAATACAACTTCAAATTAATTCTTAAGGAGTTTTTCCTGATGTAGAGTAATGTCTATGGCATAAAGGGTAAGACTATCCTAAAAATGTAAACATTTGAGTGCTGTGGCTAAAACCTCTATTGTAAAGAAAACAGCAATAAAAACAGAGCTATAATGCAAAACTTCATATTTCACGAAAGTTTACAAAGCCTTGGCTGCTACAAATGGTATACATGAATAGAACAAATAGTACACATGGATAAACAAACGGTATGAGTGAGGTATCAGTAAAAAAATAGACCAATATAGATACGCTCTCTCTTAAGTTTGCACTCCCCCTTTTGGTCTTTTTTTGCTTATAAAAGGATGATGGTGGAGAAGCAGGGGGAGCGATTTAAAACCACCGCCTGAGCACTGGTTATTTGAGATGCTTGAACAACGCAAATCTTTAAGGCAAGTACCCTTAAATTTGCCTGCGTAACTTGAGTTAGTAAGACAACCAGCACGAGTAATTGATCTTTCTTATGCTTGTCTTGAGTCATCTAAATAAATTAGGAGAGCAAGCCAAAGCTCCACTCTCCTAAAATAATAAGTGTGATGAACACCTTCAAAAACTACTATATGTCTTTTTACTGCTTCACAAAGCGTTTGACAGGTTGATTGTCAACATGTAAAATATACAAACCAGGTTTCAACGAGGCTACATTTATCTTTTGTTTTTGATTCACTGCTTTGAGTTTCAATACTGGGGCCCCAGAAGGAAGGCTACGTATTACAATGTCACTACCTACTTTAAGCCCAGTGATTTTTATATCATCTAATACAGGATTGGGATTGGCTTGTATTTCTTGAGGCGTATTTATTTGCTTTTGTTGGGTAGTTCTAGCAGAAGCACCTTTTACCTCTACCCAGATAGTGACTGGAGTTAAGCGTCCAGTAACTCTATCTGACATATATTCAACAAGCTTAAAAAAGCGTTTGCCCCTATGATTGCGTTGAATGTGCTGAGAAGTCCTCCTTAAGAATGAATTGAGCTTGTGCTTATTTGTAAAATTATATACTCGCTCAAGTGTAGGTCTCCAACTAAGTACGTAGTTTCCAAAAGCTTTTTTACCAGCTTTGTCTGTTACATCACCCGCAATTACTACCCTAAAATCATTGTTTGTAGGGTTTATCGTCGCATCCATTCGTCCATTTGCCTTAAAAACCAACGACCTTTGTGGTAACCCTCCGTTCAATACAATTGCCTTACCTACTGTGATATCTTTATAGGGGCTTTGCCTAGAATTTCGCCAAGTAACTTTATGAAAAATGAATTCAGATTTGGCATGATTTCTAGAAACTCTGCTGGTAGGGGTGAGGAATATACGTACAGTTCTAAAAGTAAAACGATCAAAAACTACATTGCTAAAAGTAATATTATCATCATCTTTTTGAATCAAAGCTCCTTCTGCATTTTTCCCTGCACCAAGAAAAGTAGCATTCTTAAACAAATACCCAAAGTTATCGGAAAGATAGGTAGCAAATCTATGAGCTTTCAATACAATAAGTTCTTGTACCACAGATTGTATGCGATGGTAAGCCACATCACTACGTCCTTGCGACTTGAACCCGTCTAAACACACAAAAGCCAAATTATTTTTAAATTCTACCAATGGAATGACATGCCTTGCTACCTTGTCTTGCAAAGGAAAAGCA
The DNA here is from genome assembly GCA_937899305.1 of uncultured Cytophagaceae bacterium. Taxonomy (GTDB): domain Bacteria; phylum Bacteroidota; class Bacteroidia; order Cytophagales; family Microscillaceae; genus Microscilla. The sequence goes on along the minus strand of CALDJV010000234.1, from coordinate 2,669 downwards.
TCATACCCAAGTTCTTTACGCAACAACCTCGCATCTATCTTGTCAGCCAAAGGAGTATTTTCACCACCTCCTTGGTAATGATAGGCCACATCTACGCTTGCTGCCACATTGTTTACCATTCGTACAGCCCTACCTTGCAAACCATAACCATCTCCATTTCTAAAGTCATCATCAATAAGTTTTCTGGCAGTTCTTCTGAGCGAGTTAGGCATAAATTGTCGCCCCATAAATTTTCTTATTTGTTGTCTGGTTCTTCCTACCACTAGATTATGTCTCCAGGTGCCTATTTCAGACCCACTTTCGGCAATCATTCCTCCTCCTATGGTGTTAAATATCACATTATCAATAAAATCAGCACTACTGTCATGGTGTACCATGCCCCAACCAGTCGACCCCCATACAACATTACCAACAGACTGTAATCGTCTGGTACTTTTGGTCAATGTCTTATGAAAGTGTAGCCCATACCTTCCTCTTTGATTTTGGATATTTTTTGGCGCTGCTTTTTTGTACCGTCCATTTGGTAACTTGAGTTGATTTGGCTCACTTGCCGAAAGATGTAGCCTAAATTGAAAATCATCAATTAGGTCAGTCTTATCAGTTCTTCCAAGGTCAACAAAAGCAGCATTTTTAATGATTACATCGTCAGTAAACATAAACATAGTATGCCCTCGTTGAGATATATTTCTTAGTACGCTTGTATGAAACGAGCGTACAGTGATGCTTCTGGTTAAGTTACCCGCATAAAAGTAAAATTTTCGATTACGTTTATGATGATCTCTTATGCTCACCGCTTGGTGGTTGTATTTAGCTTTCTCAGAAAAGTTTACTCTTTTACCGCTTATTTGGCGAATGGTAAATACTTCATTTTCAAATCTTTCGGTGCCTGAAATAACTATTTTATCACCTGGTTTCCACCCAATAGGTGCTTGTTTTAAAAGTATTCCTTGTTGATGTTTAGACAAGTTGGTGGCACATTCTACAAAATCTCTTTTATCCTCACCAATGATTCTTACTTTACCAGCTGCCATCAACGAAAGGCTCACTTGTCTTGGATCCCAGCGATACCTACCCAATACTCCAGCACCATCATCTGGCAAGCGTTTGCCAAAATGATTAAATACAGGTGCACCGTCTGTATAATGTCTTTTAGCCAATGCATTCCAGCCACGGGTACGGTGCTTACTCCTTACATCAAATGCTTTTAAAACCACTTCTATTTTTCCACCGTTTCTTGTCGCCATTTTTAGTTCTGAACCAATAGTATTGATATAAGTATCCACCACAAGTTTTATGTTGGTTTTATTGCCTACAGCATCAAACACCATAGTTCCGGCATTTTTAATAATAAAAACATGGGCATTGCTTTGAGCATTGTATCTGATATTTTTGCCTCTAGGGATCATCACAATGGCACCATCACTTGGCACCCTTCTTTTGTTCCATACATTGGGGTCTGTCCAATTGCCATTTCTAACTGCAACATGGGTAGCCGTATTGTTAGGAATCATCATGTCAAACGTGAGTTGCCGTTTCAAAGTGTTTGATAATTGGGCAAACCCAGTTATAGGTAACAGGACCAAGATTAATCCTAATTTTGCCCATCCAGTGATTTTAGATGGGCTTTTTTTCAAGAAACTCTGTCTGAGTACTTTTTTAAAAAGAATGTTCATTTTGTTTGTATTTAGTTTTATAAAATAAAGAGCAGGTGTATGCAAACCTTTCTTGCTTCTCTCTTGTACATATTTGTTTTATGGTAACTATACAGTGAGTAGGTTTATCAGTTTCTTGACTATTTGCTTGATAGGCGAGAAAGTTTGAGTGTGTCTTTTACCAGCCACGCCTCAAACCAAAAAAGGCAGCTTTTAATTAAAATATGACCCTGGCTTAAGACTATAAAATCGTCGATTGTGTAGACACATCAATGATTGATGAGCTCAGCCATGATAATGTATAATGAGAGGTTATTTCTTGAATATTTTAAATGCCTGTGAATGGTCTATTCTGATAAAATAAAATAAAGCTCAGAGGGTAAGCGATCAACTGACAAAGGAATTCCCTTATAGATGGTTTTAACAAAGGCATTGTCATTGTGTGATCAAAGATAACAACTTCGCTATATAGCTTTACACCTGATAGGTTCAGTAAATCTTCTATAGGGTTTGGGTATGTCATCGGTTTTTTAACTTGTATGGCTTCTCCTTTTGTCTGTCCGCCTAATATTACATTAGTTTTTAGTTTGATTGGTTGGGTAATGATATGAGTTCCATTGGGTACAACTACAACGCCACCTCCTTTTTTGTGTACCAAGTCAATACTTTTCTGAATTTGATTTTCTTTTTTGGCTATGATAGTCAAAGGAGCATTATAGCGTGTAGGAATCCCACCTTCTACATTAGTTTTACATAGCTTTTGCATAATTGGGTACTTGGAGTCAAACTTTGAGCGGTCAAGGCTCCATCCACTGCTACCATATTGTTGGGCAACACATACATGGGGCAAAAACCACAAGAAGAACATATAATAGATAAACGCTTTCATGTTATTTTAATAATTTTGTGGTGTGTCAGTGTTTAATCGTAAATACTCTACATAGAGAAGCATAACAATCCTTACAAAGGTAACAAGGCAACAAGCGAACATTCTAATACCAATGGGAGACATGTTGA
>CALDJV010000233.1 GCA_937899305.1 uncultured Cytophagaceae bacterium | reverse complement strand
GTAAAATCAAAAGCAGTATTGAGGCAATCAGGCATCACCAATGCATTTAACTCACTTTCGTTGTGGTGAAGCTTTACTTTATAAACTGTAGGTGTAATAGCTGCTTTTTTCTCTAGGTTATAGGTTTCTACCTGTTTATTATTGAGTAAGATATCTACTCGAAACCTGCCTGGTTTTACCTTGGTTAAATCCATCTTTAGTAAGTGTTTTTTTGCAATTGAATTGCAAACATTAGGAGTGATGGTTGTTGAAATAGGAATGGCTTCGTTATTTACTTCATGACCATTTTGATAAATGATATAAGTTAAAGTAGCTTTGACCTCCGATGCGGCATTTGAACCAATATAGGCCAAATAAAAAGATGTGTTGAGACAGCATGGTTCTACTAGTTCATTCAATACCCTTTCGGTGTGGTCCATAAATACATGGTATTCGTCCTCCCCTTTAAGATAGGTCTCTGTATCAATCAAGACCCCGTTGGCATACACTTCAAGTTTAAAATCTATCACTTTGCGGTATTCTGATAGATCCACTTCAAAGAAATGAGTGGTAGTTTTATCAATACAAGTGTTTTGTGGGACTGTCATAGAAATTGGAATCTCCTCCTCTTTCAGTGTCTTTCCACTTCCCTGCTCGCTGATCACATATTTTACAGTAGCATTTAACTCCGATTTTGGACTTACCCCAGTGTAGTTAAAATCAACTGCATAGGTTTTTTTACAAATTAGACTTTGAGTTTTTGAGTAATTGACGGCAATTCTATGAAGATCTTTGATTGCGTCTTCAGCAGGGCCTACGTGAATAAGGTTTGCTAAGACATATTCTTCGTACGCCTCCAATGCTTTGGTTTGCAGGTAGGTAGCATCAGCCGTAGACAATGCCCCAGTGTAGGAGAGGCCCACGGGCGTTTTATTAAAAATAGTTGCATAAAGCACACAAGCTGCCAGATAAGTGCCGGCAAAGCTTTGGTGGCCACCAGAGTCGCCTGCATACAAGTTTACAGGGTCACCATCGTCTCTTACTTTCTTCCAAGCCACTCCAACTGGAGAAACTTTATTACCAAATGCTCGAGCAACTTTGTTATAATTATCGGTAAGGCGTTGCTGCATGGTGGTATAAATGGCTTTATTGGGCCTTCCCCAAGTCATGTACAAGATCGTTTTATTGATACAGGGAGACTTTTCTCTAATGAGTTGGTTTAAGTTGGTTACACCTTTATAAAACCCCTTAAAATGATTAGATGGAGTTGTACTTTGCTCTTGCAAGATCACATGGTCCCAATTTGTATTTTTGATTTTACTGATAGACGTTGCATTGGTTGCATGTGCGCTCAAAGTATAAGCACCGGGGGCGTTTACATCATAAACTAACTGATCTCCATTTGAGGCGGCGAGTAACTTGATAGTATTGGGAACATTGTGGGTATAGGTATAGCTGTTTCCTAAAAACAAGACGCTCTTAGTAACTTGGGCTTGTACCGATAGGGAGGTACCCAATACGAAATTAACTAATAAAATATAATGACCTCTGGAGGGTATTTTCTTGAAAAATGCAGGCGTTTTAAATAACTTCATGACTTTATAAATTAAAATATTTGAATAGAATATAGCAGGTATTCATAGAAACTGGGGAGGCTTTCGCACTGCTGGAGATCGTAGAATAGTAGTTTCTTTTTATATAACACAAGCATCTGTTGTAACCCTAAAAAGTCCTGAAATAAGTTTCAGGACTTTGTATTGCACTCATAATCGTTGCTTATTCAATCATTACTCGCTTTACTTTTTTATAGCCTTCCTTGGTTTGGATGCTCATATAGTAAAGGCCTTTTTTTAGGTGGTTTACCTTAAAGCTCTTGGTAAGCCCAGTAGCAGGTACGATGACGGTTTTATTTATTACCTTTTTACCGTTTTTATCAGCTAGCTTGATTTCCACTTTGGTTGGTTGCTTACTAGTTAACCGAACATTCATTTCGCGACTAGTGGGGTTGGGGTAAATAGTCGCACTTAAACCAATAGTGGCATTTGAGGCTCCAGAAGCTACAGGGGCAACAATATTGACGGTATAATCTTCTATTGATCCAAGAATGTAATCGTTGCAAGGAAGTTTAGTTTCATCACCAGTAGCATGTAGCATGATTCGCATACCTGTGGCACCTAACTGGGCATTGGCTGGAACCTTGATTTTTTGCTTAAATGTGCCAGGGTTTTCTTGAGTCGCTAAAATAACTTGCTCCCCCTCATCTGAGAAACGCCCGTTTTGATTAAAATCAATCCATACTTCAATATAGCTATCATATTCAAAGGGATACGTAAAACCAGGAGGAATCACAATATCAGGAGGAAGGACAAGGCCCTGAGCAATTTGAACTTGTAATTCGGTAGATTGTCCTGCTACTAGATCAGTAGATTGGGCAAAGTAATTTCCATAACCATTCTTTTCTTTTTCAGAAATATTATTGATTGATCCTAATTTTACTTGAGTAATGTAATCATCAAATTCTTCATCATCACCACTCACTTGGCAGTAACATAGATGATTAATGGTGGTAAAATAAATACTGTTTGAGAAGCTACCATTGGGGCACCCTGCTTTTACCTGTACTTCATAGCGGGTATTTCTAGATAGTTTGGTTAACTCATAGCCTGTCCCAATCGCGGTAGCCTGCGTCCATTTAGAGGTGCCTGCGGCCCGGTATCTTATGGTATACTTGTCAACTTCATAGAGGGGAGCCCAATTGATGCGAGCAATGCTGGTACCTGTATATACAGCCTCTACCAAGCCATTAAGGTTTCCACAATTGCGTCCAATAGACTGGGTCATTTTCAATGCTTTAAAGGCATTGACACGACCATGACCAGTTTCCAGACTTATGCCTTTGTCATAGATATAACTACCTGCATCATCGGCACTTTGAGTTAAAATATCAAAAACCTGTTGCTGACTCAAATCAGGGTTGATGGAAAGCACCAATGCTGCTACTCCTGCTACTATTGGAGTAGCGGCTGATGTACCACCAAAGAAAGCGGTGTAAGCAGAAGAATTCGGTCCTTTATTAGGAAACAGAAGATGAGGAATAGATCCGTTATAACCAGCGTCTCCAGGAATGTCTATGGTCCAAATGCTATTGGAAGGGGCTACAATATCAATGATTTGATTGTTACGGCTGTTAGGATTACTAGAAGGACTATAATAAGTCTGCTTATTGAAACGATCTATAGCTCCTACGGTAAGTACTCCTGGTATTTGAACATTGCCAGGAAACTCTATTTGGCCTCGGTCGATCTGATTTGTGGTTCTGCCCACATGATCAGCGGAATTCCCAGCGGCAAATACTACAACACAACCTTTGCCATTGCGCCCCTTGGTAGTGGCATCTCGTATTGCTTGTGTTACAGCAGGCACAAGATTGGGATTCGGTTCGCCAGAGTAAAACCAGCTGTTGCTAATGATGTCGGCGTTATTTTGCCAGGCAAAATTGATTGCATCTACGGTTTTATTAACATCCTCGTACCCAATCCAAGTACGAATGGGCATTATTTTTACGTTAGGAGCAATGCCAGTTATTCCCTCGTTATTATCTTGAGTAGCCGCAATAATCCCTGCACAGGCATTGCCATGGGCACCATTACCCGTTGGTGATGGATCATTAGGGTCAGTACCGTCAAACGAAGCAGCAAAGTTGCTACCTTTTAAACGGATTTGGCGACTATTTGGCAAGTCCGGATGATTGCTAGTGACTCCAGCATCTATTACTGCCACCACAATGTCTGAGTTCCCTTTGGTGATGGTCCAGGCCTCAGGGGCATCTATGTCTGCATCTACAGCTCCTCGAGTTCCATTATTGATACGCTGACCAGTATTATGTAAATAATGCTGATACTTGAAATAGGTATCATTAGGAATATAGGGAGTATCTTTACTTTTTTGTTTAATAAAAACTTGTCTGTTTTTATGTGGTGGCCATCCCAACTCTTTATGATTGAGTATAAAGTTAGGATGGGCAAATGCTACAAGTCCTGACTTCTGATAAGTATTGGCAATTGTTAAGGCATCAGCGTTGGCAGGCACCTCCAGCAACAAATAGTTTACCGCTACTTTTTTGATCTTCACCCCAAACCTCTGATGCAGTGCTAGAGCCTGGTCGGCATTTACTCCTGGCTTCAAACGTACCATAAACTCATTGGTCACGCCCATTTCCTTGCCACTTTTGCTAAAGTATATAGGGTGAGCTGACGCCAATAGGTGCTTGAATTTGCGCTTAAAAGAAGCCATCTCCTTTTTATAATTTATGGCCTTTTTATGGGGTTTATAGGGTAGCACCAGCATATAAGTACGACGTGCATGGTCCAGCGAATTGAGTTGAAATTTGGTGAGCACCTGTTGTGTCATTTGGTTGAGCTGTGCGGGTTTTTGAGGTGTTTTAAACCGCACCAGCATCTTGATTTTAGAAGGTTGAAGTTCCACCTTTTGATTAAAAGCATAATAATAGCGGTCTTGACTGTAGCCAAACAGCGACAACAGACCAAAAGCAAGCGTAATAAGGGTTATTTTTAGCATAATTGTTTTGTGATTAAAATATAATATGAATGAATAATTCCTGTG
>CALDJV010000232.1 GCA_937899305.1 uncultured Cytophagaceae bacterium | reverse complement strand
AATCCCCTTTTTTTTACCAATAATAATTCACAGTATTTGGCGAACATGTTATAAACTCTACGTGCTTAATATTAAGTTTTCTTCCTCCTCAGAAGTAGAGGTTCCCTTCAAGCTTTCAGGTGATGTATCAGGCTTTTTTCGTTTAAGTTTAGCCAATACCAAATCTACCATATAGTACACCACAGGCACCAGCACCAAGGTAAAAATCATAGAACTGGTTAAACCACCCATCAAAGCCCAGGCAAGCCCGTTTTTCCATTCTGCTCCGGCTCCTTTGGCCAGGGCAATCGGCAACAGGCCTATCACCATCGCGATGGTAGTCATCAGGATAGGGCGCAATCGCATTTTACCCGCCATCACCAGGGCATCATAGGTTTTCTTCCCTTCTTCTTTGAGTTGATTGGTAAAATCTACCAACAGGATGGCGTTTTTGGCTACCAAACCAATGAGCATGATCATGCCCAGAATAGAGAAGATATTGAGCGAACTTTGGGTGAGGGCCAAGGCCAATAAGGCTCCAATCAAAGCCACCGGAATAGAGAATAATACCACAAAGGGGTAAATGTAAGAATCATACAGCGCCACCATAATAAGGTATACCAATACGATAGAAGCCATCAAAGCCAATCCAAGGCTTCCAAAAGCATCTGCTTGATTTTTCATATTTCCATCATATGCAATGTCCAAGTCAGTAGGTAAGTTCATGCTGGCAATGGTCTTCTTGATGTCATTGCCTACTTCTCCTTCCGAACGCCCAATCACTTTGGCAGTGAGGGTAATCGCTGGTATTCTTTCGGCTCTCTTCAACTCGGTGGCTCCAGTGGATGTAATTACCTGGGCAAACTGTTTCAACTCAATGCTTTTGCCTTGATTGTTGATAAAATTGAGATGCAACACATCGTCTATACTCCGACGGTTAAATGCATCCATCATCACATTGATATCGTATTCGTATTCTCCGTCTTTGTATTTGCTGTCCTGGTTACCATTGAAGGCATTTTGCAGGGTGGCTCCTACTACCTCCAGCGAAAGCCCCAGTTCGGCCATTCTTGCCTTATCTATTTGTACTTTGAGCTCAGGGCTTCCTTCTTCATAAGACAATTTGGAATCGGTAATTCCAGGAATTTTTGCCACCTTTGCTTCAATTTGTTGGGCTTTTTGAAGTAATAAATCAGTTTCTGTACTACTAATGATTACCTGAATGGGGGCATCATTGGAGCCACCAGTAATGCTTGATTCACTAGCCGTTACTTTTACACCTGGAATCTGTTCAGTCAATTCACGTTTGATTTGGTTGGCATACAAGTTGGCCGAAATGTTTCGCTTAGACTGGTCTACCATCTTCACATTGACTTCGGTTTGGTAATTGGTATTTCGGCTACCCGCTCTACCACTAGCATACCCTACCGTGGTAAACAAACTGACAATTTCTGGTTTTTGGGCAAGATAGGCTTCTACTTTTTGGGTAGTGTGGTTGTTTTGTTCCAGCGTAGCATCTTTAGGATACTCCAACACAACAATGAACTCTCCCTTGTCTCCAGCACTTACAAACTCTGACCCAATGTAACCTTTGGTAACCAATAAGAAAGAACTGAAGAAACACACCCCAATCACGACTAGAGTAATGGCTTTATGTTTCAATGTCCATCGCAATACATTGGCATAAAAATTTGCCAAGCCATCGATTTGTTTCTCAATCCATAAAATAATTCGGTGGGTAAATTTCTTTTTATCCAAATGGGTAATTTTGCTAAACCGTGATGCCAACAGTGGAGTCAAGGTAAAAGAAACAAATAAACTAAGCAAAGTAGATACTACTACCACCAACGAAAACTGACGCAACAAGTCGGCTACCAAGCCATCTACCAAAGCAATAGGCAAAAACACTACTACGTCTACCAAAGTAATAGACAAGGCGGTAAAACCAATCTCATTCCTCCCTTCCAATGCGGCTATTCTGCGTTTTTTACCCATCTCCATGTGGCGGTAAATATTTTCCAGTACCACAATGGAGTCATCTACCAAAATACCTACCACCAGCGAAAGCGCAAGCAAGGTCATAAGATTGAGGGTAAACCCTAAAATAGACATCGCAATGAAGGTTGAAATCAATGAAGCTGGAATGGCCAACATGACAATAAAGGCATTACGAATACTATGTAGAAAAACCAGCATCACAATGGCCACCAAAATGACGGCATAGAATAAATCGTGCATCACTGCATCAGCCGCCTCCATTGTAAAAACAGTCGTATCCTGGGCTACCTCAAATTTAAGTTGGTTGGTTGCAAACGTTTTTTCTAAACCACCTAATGCCTTCACGGTTTGTTCTTTTACCGCTACTGCGTTGGCATCTGATTGTTTCTGAATAATGAGGCCAATGGAAGTACTCCCATTTACCCGATACATGGTTTCAGCCTCTTTCTGGGTATCTTGTACTTCTGCTACATCTTTTACCTTAATGGGCGCCCCATTACGATCTACGGTAATGGTCAATGCTTCGATGTCTGATAATTTTTGAAACTTACCTGCCAGACGAATCAAGTTTTGACTGTTGCTTTGCTTTACTTTTCCAGTCGGAAAATCAAGGTTGGCGTTGGCAATGGCCCGATTTAGCTGTAAAATAGACAAGTTGTAAAACCTCAGTTTTTCCTGATTTACATTTATTTTAATTTCACGTTCTTCACCTCCAAATATATTTACCTTTCCCACTCCTTCTATTTTCGATAATGTAGGTACAATCCGTTGTTTCACCACATCATATAACGCAATTCCATCCATTTGAGCGCTCACCCCAATATTCATAATAGGCGCTTCGTCAAAAGCAATCTTAGAAATGACCGGATCTTTGGCATCATCAGGCAGGTTATTTTTGGTAGCATTGATCAAGCGTTGAGCATCTTGAGTACTTTGATCGGTATTGGTGCCCTGTTTGAAGGTAACCACAATGCTCGAGAAGCTTTCCAGAGAGGTAGACTTGATGCTCTCGATGGCTTCCAATGATGAAATAGCATCTTCTATTTTTTTGGTCACCGAAGTTTCTACTTCGGCAGGGGCCGCACCTGGATAAACCGTAGAAATGGTAATGACCGGGGGCGAAAATTTGGGCAACAATTCGTAATTGAGTGATTGATAGCTCACGATTCCTCCCAACCCCAGAATGGTAAAAATAACCACAATGAGCGAGGGGCGTTTGATGGCGATTTCGGTAATTGACATGTTTTAAGTTTTTAAAGAGCCCACCGTCCACAGTCAGTGGCCCACCGTTTTCCGGATTTGGACTGACAACTGTTAACCGTTGACTTATAATGTTTTAAGGTTTATCTGTTTGCTATAAACTGTCGTCTGTGGACAGTGGACTAATGTCTATCGGCTATTTACCAAGTACCCTTACTGGGGTACCGTTTTGTAGGTTGATTTGACCTGAAATAATGACCCGATCGGTAGTGGTCAAGCCTTTGGTGACTTGTACCAGGTTCTGATGCATAACTCCAACCTCAATAGCGATGAGTTTTGCCTGGTTGTCGGCAGTTACTACATATACCTTGGCATCTTGTAAGCTTCCTAAAATGGCTTTCCGAGGAATCATGAGCATTTTGCTGGTTTTGTCAAATTTAAAGCTGGCTGTTCCCTGCATTCCAGCCCGAATCAACGCTTTACGATCACCGTTATTGATGTCAATTTCTACGTCGTATTTTTTAGAAGCATCGGCTTTCACAGCAATGGTACTTACCCTTCCCTGGTGTACTTTTTTGGGGTATACTTGGGCCTTTACGGTTACCTTTTGCCCTTTGGTGACTTGTACTGCTTCGTTTTCGGCTAGTTTTACAACCATTTTTAATTGGGCAATGTCGGTAATTTCTATCAGAGGGGTACCAGGAGCAATAAAACTTCCTTGTTCTATCATTTTTTGGGTAACTACCCCCGAAATAGGCGCTTTGATGCGCATTTTATCAATTTTAGCCCGTATCTTTTCAATTTGTATTTCAGCCTGGCGAAACTTTAACCGAGTTTGCTCCAGCTGTTGTTCCGTAATGCCTTCGCCAGCCTTCAGCGCCGTAAAACGTTCCAGATCTCGCTTGGCCTGCTGGCAGTTTACCTGGGCCAGTTTCAAGTCACGCTGCAAGTCCTGATCATCTAGCCTTACCAATACTTGCCCTTCATAAATTTGCTGTCCCTTTTCTACCAACACCTGTAATGCTTTGCCTTGCACATCGGCACTAAAACGCATTTCCCGGGTAGGATTAAACGTACCTGATATTTCAAAATCTTTTCCTATGTTAATCGCTTCTACTTTGCTTACTGTTACTGGAATACTCTTGGCAATAATTTGAGAAAGCTTGGCTTCTTCCTCCATTTTATGCTTGTTATTGGCCAGGGTCACTCCGATTCCAGCAGTGATTCCTCCCACGATTAATACAATCACAACTACTCTGATTATTTTTTTCATGCGTATGTTACTTTTTCTTGATGAATATATGAGGGTACGATAAATGGTTTTATTGTTATATTTTTCTATTGTTTCGCTGCGCTTATTGTTGCATTTTTTCTATTGTTACATTGTTCCGCTCGTATATTTATAAAAAGGAAATTACTATTTG
>CALDJV010000231.1 GCA_937899305.1 uncultured Cytophagaceae bacterium | reverse complement strand
ATATAGAATAAGCACACACCTGCCTCCCCTCATTACCAGAGGCAACAGGCTTACTTACGCCTGATTTATTTTCTAATTTGATTTGATCTCAATTTTAATCATGACGTATTATTCTATAAAAGATTTGGAGCATTTGTCGGGTATAAAAGCACACACTTTACGTATTTGGGAACAACGGTACAACTTGGTACAACCCAAACGTACAGATACCAATATCCGATATTACAATGATGATGATTTGAAGCTCATACTCAATGTTTCATTATTGAAAGAGCATGGGTTTAAGATATCAGCCATTGCTAAGATGAAGGGTGATGAGATGATACAGGAGGTGCTTTCTATTACCCAAAAAAGTGATCGTTTTACCGATCAGATTCAGGGACTTACCCTGGCAATGATTGATTTGGACGAAGAGCGTTTCGAAAAGATAATTTCTACCAGTACACTACAATCAGGGTTTGAAAAAACCATGGTGAATGTAATTTATCCTTTCTTGATAAAGATTGGCGCCTTGTGGCAAGCAGGCTCTATTAATGTGGCACAGGAACATTTTATCTCAAACCTTATCCGACAAAAAACGATTGTAGCCATTGATGGGCAAATTAACAATGACCAAGTAAATGCTAAAAAGTATTTGCTGTTTTTGCCTGAAAACGAAAACCACGAATTGGGCTTATTATTTGCCAACTATTTGCTCAGAGCGCGTGGCCAAAAAGCCATTTATTTGGGAACAAGTCTCCCTTATAAAGATTTGCTTAAAACTCAAAGTTTGTATCAGCCCAATTACATCATCAGCATTTTTACGTCTTATCCTGGCAAGAAGGATGTACAACAATATATTGATAAAATGTCTAATGATTTTTCGGATAAAGTAATATTATTGAGTGGTTCACAAATTATTGCACAGCCAATCAATATTCCAGATAATGTATTTGTCTTTAAGAAAATGAATGACTTGATAGATTTTATCGAAGAATATGCTTCATAGGGCTTCTCGATACTGTCTAAGTAATAACAGAAAGAGACTTTATCATCAGTTTCTTGAAAAATAAGAGAGGAGTGTAACACCACACTCCTTTTTTGTTATCTATCCTATATATCTAATACAGGTTGGGGCGGCAAACCAACTTTGTTTCCATAAGGCGTAGCACACAAGATTCCCTTACCTATACGGTTTCAGGATTTACACAAACCTGTTCTAGCACTTCATACACCACATCGTCCCATAACACTGATTTTCCTGAGGAAGCTTGTTCAACGAGTTGGGTTTCCTTCTCAAATATAGGGTTCCCTTGTACATTCAAGGCACCATCGATCCACTCAAAATGCCGCTGTACTACGCCATTATCCGCCCACAGCCATTCAAATCTATCTTCACGAGGCTGGCAGGTAAAGTAACCAATAGAACCATATAATTTACTTAAGTTTTGAGAAAATGTACGTACACATGCCCGACGTTCTTCTTCGTTTAAAATGGGGTTTTCAAGGTCACGAACAAAAATACCTTCTCCAAACACAAATATCCACCCATCAATCGGTACACTTACATATACCCGGGTAAGGGCACTATCAGGAGTTTGTCGCTTATCCCAATAATCAGATAAAATAGTACAAACCCCAGTGTTCCAATGGAGCGGGGTAGGTTCTGATAATTGAAGTACCTCAAGTACATCTTCTACAGATTCATGTCTAATCGTGAGCCAACTGATATCGCTTGGTAGTAACAAATTTGCCATATTCAATCAAGTAAGTGTCAATAGAGGTTTAAAACAGGTATAAAGGATAGCGAGATAGTTCAAAAATACAACTTTCGAGGATGTACCCAAAATGTTAGATTATGAAACTTTGCTATTCAACCAGGTCATCAATTATTATTGAGCTATTTGATAATCATAATTATCAAACAATATCCATTTAATTATATTTTACAAAAAATAAATTACACATAAACAACTATAAAACAACAACTTAATCATAAAAACCAAGCACGTACACTTCTAAAAACACAAAATACTATATCACTACTTCGTTGTCTTTCTGATTGGCTTTGTAAATAATGGATAAAAAGCTTTCGGTAAACTCTATAGCATCTTCCATTTCTACCCGACTCATCAATGCCTTGTCTTTATAAATCAAGATATTATTGTTGCGACTTTCCATATTGAACCCCTGGTTTTTTTCCAAGAATGTAATAAGTTCGTCATTGAATAGTTCTCTAATTTTTTCCTCTTTTTCGCCCTTGAGCAAATAAGCTTCCGAAAAGCCTGGATAATGTTCAAAGTCAATGTCACTGTAACCCACACTTTGGATCAGTTTTGCCAGAAGGCTTTCTTTACCCAAGGTAAAATCTGGCACGTAAGCCTCTACCCCATATACAATCAGTACTGACATTTTATGACTCTGTTCACTCATTCGAATCCCTTTGGACAAAAAGATATCGGAAAACTCAATACGGGTGACTCCAAAAAATTTAGCGAAGGTATTTTCACTGTATTTGATTTCATAACCCAAAGCAAAGTGGAACCCCTGGAGTTTGACCCCATCAAAGGTAATGTTGGGTTTAAATCGGGCATTATTAATTGCGGCCACTCCCTGTACATCTATTTGGCGTTCGTCCAATGCTCCTTCCTGAATCAAGTTCACTTTTTTACTCTTATCTACTACCCTTCTCTTTAGCAATTTGCGGGTAGCCAAAGGGTGTGATGATACTGCCTGGTGTTGTTCCAATCCGTTCAGTTCTATCTTACCATTTTGAATGCTGTATGTATAGGCAAAAAAGTAAATATCTTCCATGAACCCATAATCAATCACTTTGGCTTTAGAAAAATCTATGATCAAATAATGGCCTTCTGGGATATCACGTAAATGTCTTCTGAGGCTTGGGTAGTTAGAAGCCAGTGCGGCGTTTTCTACATGTACCCGAATCTTTCGCTTCTTTTGGGTGGTCGTTACTTTGATACGAAATAGAGATGAGGGAGATGCTCCTAACAATTGGTATACAATGAGGGTAGTCAATACGCCTACCAGTACTCCCCACAATACCCCTAACAATACGGTACCCAGCAATGACAAGATGTAAATGATGAGTTGTTCGTTTCCTACTTGTTTGAGATCTTTGATCAGTTTGGGAGAGTTGAGACGGTACGCAGCATAGATAATGATCGCAGCCAAAGCAGGTTTTGGAATAAACTTAAATAAAGGAAAAGTCATCAATACAAAAACAACCAGAAACAAACTCTGAAAGAAATTAGACCAACGTGTTTTGGCTCCATTATTTACATTTTTTGAACTCCGATCCATGGTAGCCATCATAGGCAAACCACCCAAGAAACCACTGATTACATTGCCAACACCTACCGCGATTACTTCCCGATTAGAACTGGAACGACGACGATACAAATCTACAGCATCAATGGTTTTTACATTTACCACGGTTTCCAGCGTACTAATAATGAGTATGATAAAGGTAACCTCGAGGCTTTTCCAAATATAAAATTTCGAGAAATTGGGTAACTCAAATAAAGCCAATGAGTAGCTGTCTCTGGCTACCAATAACCCACTGGCTGATTTGTGGAAACCAAAGTAAAATGTCATAATGACGCCAAATATCAGCACCACAACAGCTGAAGGTAATATTTTAGGTGATTTGATAGACGAAAAGATGGACATAAAAAACAGGCTGACCAACCCAATAAACGCCGCATTTTGATTGACCAGGTTGCTTCTAAAAGCGTCGACAGTACCAGGAATTTCTAAAATGAGCCCCAGTGAATCGGCTGACTCGGGAGTAACCCCCACCAAAAAATGGATTTGACGAATGATAATCATCAAGCCAACTCCCCCCATGACTCCAAATACCAAAGCATCAGGAATCATACCGCGCCAATTACCAATTCTTAATAATCCCAGCAGAATTTGGATTCCCCCTGCCATAATAATGGCCACCAGTGTATATTGATAACCAGTAATAGAAAAGCCACTTCCCAAGGTTTGAACTCCAAAAGCCAATATGGCTACAAAACCAGTAGCGGGTCCTTTGATAGATAATGGTGACCCACTCAAAAAAGTAACTACAAAGCCTGCTACCGCAGCCGAAATAATGCCAGACCAAATGGGAAAGTTACTGGCAAAAGCAGTGCTCAAACAAAAGGGCAACGCCAGCATAAACACCAGGAATCCCGCAAATAGATCTAAACGCCAGTTTTGACGTAAACCAGCCAAGCCATCTTTGGGTAATTCTAATGTACCTTGTTCTATCATAGGTATGTATTAACTTAGTAATTCTTAAAAATAAAGTTTTTTTAGTCCACGGTCGACAGTCGATAGTCCATAGTTTTCTTTAGTTGGTAGCAATTAAATGAAAAGTGAAAAACGCAAAATGAAAAATAATACGTCGCTTCGCGCAACCATTTAGCCATTTAACAATACAACCATCAGCACAGCGGAACAATAAAACAATACAACAATGGGCATAGTAAAACCATGCAATAAGCTTGAAAATACTTATTTATTGATTTAAATATCAAAAAAGTTGCCTTTCTTTTCAATTTATATCTAAAACTAAACCACCCTGCACTGAAAGTACAGGGGTTTTGCGCT
>CALDJV010000230.1 GCA_937899305.1 uncultured Cytophagaceae bacterium | reverse complement strand
GGATAGTTATTCAGCAAGGTCAATTTTTTTCCTGAATTTCCTTGGGCATCTATGACACATTTTTTTCCTATTTGCACATAATTGGCCACCATTTTAAACGCTGCTACTGAATCTACCTTAAAAGTTGATTTGTCGTGCATGATTAAGGTATCACAGTAGATTTCAGCGCTTTGGAAAATCATTTTTTTTCCTTGAGGTATTTCAATTTTACTAATCCAGTGACGCTTCAGTTGTTTTTTGGCTCGTTGTGCTTTGGGAACATACTGGGCATTGGCCATCCCGGTTACAATGAGTGATAAACTGAACAGGTAAAGTTTGAGTGTGGTTGTCATAAGCAATGTATTTTTTGTCTTTTACTAGGATAAGCCTTTCAATAGCTTGGAAGTTTGTCCTTTTATACCAAAATCTTCAAAAGTGAGACAAAGCACTGTCTTAGCGAGAGCAAAAAGATAAGCTCATGAACAAACTAAGGAACATGTTCCTAAGCGATCGTGCTTCAATCAAAATTTTTTAGTGAAAATCTTTTAATTGAGCACCTCATTATCGGGTAATCGGTACATAAGATTTCCTGATTTGCACTTTTCCTTTTTTACGCTTACTTAACTCTCTGTTTTGTTCAGTCTGAACACCTTCTACCAAATGGTTAACATTGTTGTCATATTGTCCAGCTACATTTAACCGCACTACGTTATCTGTGTAAGCTCCGACCCTCATTTCTCCGATATCAGTCTCGAACCATACATTGGGTTTAGAGCG
This sequence comes from uncultured Cytophagaceae bacterium, assembly GCA_937899305.1. Lineage (GTDB taxonomy): Bacteria > Bacteroidota > Bacteroidia > Cytophagales > Microscillaceae > Microscilla. The sequence continues at coordinate 3,843 of CALDJV010000230.1, read as the reverse complement.
CGCCCGTCTTTGTTTCATAATAACAAAAGGGGCGTAATAATGAAATGTAATATCTCCTCCTGAGCCCCCAATGCCTAATCGTTTGATCTCAATATTTTCATCCTTACTGTAGGCTTTTCCGGCTTTTCCTCCTCGGGTGTTTATTTTAAGGCTTCCCAGTTTGTAAATATTGAATGTCAAAAACAGTTTTTTGCCTGATTGTCCCATAGTAGTGGCATAATCACGCAATAGGGCCAACTTCTTGCCTGCCTTACCATTAGCATCTATCACACATTTTTTACCAATTTGTACAAAGTTGGCAAACATATGGAAGGTTTGAACCGAATCTATTTTGAGGGTAGCTTGGTCGTGCATCACCAAGGTGTCGCAATAAACCCTGTTTTTTTTCAATACCAGTTTTCCTCCCCTGGGAATTTCAATTTTATTGATCCAGTCTTTTTTAAATCGTTGTTTTTTGGGCACATACTGAGCATTCACCATTCCATTAAAAGCGATCAAAAAAACCAGTATACAAAGTTTGAGTCTTGTTATCATATAAAATGCGTTTTTTATAAAAAAAGCCAATTGAAAGGAGAAAAGTACCAGGTTTTATACCAATGTTCACAGATATTAGACGAAACCAAGCCTGAATGAAAGGACCCAAAACATCATTGCCTTTTAAGAATATGTTATCACATAATGGGAGCCAACGATTCTCCTCCAGTTGGAATCTCTATTTTAGTGTTGCAGTCTTTTGAGAAGTGATATTTTTGAGCTACATATTGGGCATTGACTACCCCAGTAAAAACAAAAAACATGCTCAAGGTGTAAAGGCAGCATCTTGTGATCATAAAATAAACAAGCCTAGTTTGATAAAATTAAGCTACCCATGAGAGTAAAACTGAGAAGGAAACCCTCATGTATATTGTACTAAAAATATATAATATTGGGCAAAGTATGGGCTGAATCTATTGAGGTATCAGTCAGGCAATGAATCACCCGTAGTTTTTTTGTCTATTCACCTTTTTTATTTTGTTTTATTTGCTGATACAGGTGTTTGCAGCACGCGCATCAAACGCGAGCATATGGCCAAAATGCACGGACGATTTGACTACCTTTAGATTCTGAAAATTAGGAAGTTATCATTTAGAAACAGTGCAAATCACCCTTGTAGACCTCAGTATTACCTCTTTAGGCGTTTTTCTTGGTTTTATCTAAGTTTTGCTCGCAACTGAAAACAGCGCCCCTTAAAAAATGTTAAAAATTAACATCATAAAAATTGATCAAGCCTTGCTATATAAGGTTTTGTTTCTATAACTTTGTACAATTTTGTGTAACACCAAGTTTGGTAATATCAACGAAAATAAAAGATGCCCAAAAATACCAATATTAAATCGATATTGATCATAGGTTCTGGTCCTATTATAATTGGTCAAGCATGTGAATTTGACTACTCTGGTTCACAAGCTGCTCGTTCGCTCAAGGAAGAAGGCATAGAAGTAATTCTGATAAACTCAAACCCGGCGACTATCATGACTGATCCGAGTATGGCGGATCACATTTATCTAAAACCACTGGATAAAAAATCCATTATCCATATCCTGGAAAAACACGACAATATTGATGCAGTACTACCAACGATGGGGGGACAAACTGCACTCAATTTATGTATCGATTGTCAAAAAGCTGGTATTTGGGAAAAATACAATGTAGACATCATCGGGGTGGATATCAATGCGGTAGAAACCACCGAAGACCGAGAGCGTTTTCGTTTGCGAATGCATGAGTTGAATGCCAACGTTTGTAAAGGAAAAACAGCTACTTCCTTTTTGAAAGGAAAAGAAATTGCTCAAGAAATTGGTTTTCCCTTGGTAATCCGTCCCTCTTATACTTTGGGAGGCTATGGAGGTGGTTTTGTAAACTCGGAAGAAGATTTCAATACTGCCCTTACCCGTGGTTTGCAAGCATCGCCCATCCACGAAGTACTTTTGGAAGAAAGTATTCTAGGATGGAAAGAGTACGAATTGGAATTGCTCCGTGACAGTGCCGGGAATGTCATTATTATTTGTTCCATTGAAAATATGGACCCCATGGGCATTCATACTGGTGATTCCATTACGGTGGCCCCAGCCATGACGCTTTCTGACAAAGCTTATCAAGAAATGCGTAACCTGGCCATCAAGTGTATGAATGGAATTGGTCAGTTTGCGGGAGGTTGTAACATTCAATTTTCTGTCAACCCCGAAAACGACGACATCATTGTCATTGAGATCAACCCTCGGGTATCTCGTTCTTCGGCGTTGGCTTCAAAAGCTACCGGGTATCCTATTGCCAAAATAGCGGCCAAACTCGCCATTGGGTACAATCTCGATGAACTGAAGAACCAAGTTACCAAGACAACTTCGGCTTACTTTGAACCTACCATCGATTACGTAATTGTGAAGATCCCTCGTTGGAACTTTGAGAAATTCCAGGGAGCTGATACTCGTTTAGGCCTGCAAATGAAAGCGGTAGGAGAGGCCATGGGAATTGGACGTAACTTTCAAGAGGCATTACAAAAAGCTTGTCAGTCTTTAGAAAACCGTAGAAATGGTTTGGGTGCCGATGGCAAAGAATTGACCAACCAGCAGGAGGTTTTGCATAGTTTGGAAAACCCCAGCGGAGACCGTTTGTTCCATATCAAGGACGCGTTCTCGATGGGCATCAGTTTCCGAACGATTAAAAAACTGACCAAAATTGATGATTGGTTTTTGTATCAGATAGAAGAGTTGGCCAAAATTGACAAAGAAATCCAAAAGCATCATTTGGACAACTTCCCCAAGGAGTTGATGCTGGAAGCCAAGCAAAAAGGGTATGCCGATCGTCAAATAGCCCACTTACTCCGTTGCTTGGAGAGCGAAATTCACCAAAAGCGCCAAGAAATGGGCATTCGTCGGGTATACAAACAAGTAGATACTTGTGCCGCTGAGTTTGAAGCCCAAACCCCTTACTATTATTCTACTTTTGGCACTTCGCTAGATGCTTCTTTTGAAGGAGGAGACAAGGAAGTAACGGCCAAAAACCTGAACGAATCGGCGGTAACTCCCAACAAGAAAAAAATTGTTATCTTAGGTTCAGGGCCTAACCGAATTGGCCAAGGCATTGAGTTTGACTATTGCTGTGTACACGGAGTATTGGCGGTAAAAGAAGCGGGTTACGAAGCCATCATGATTAACTGTAACCCCGAAACGGTTTCTACCGATTTTGATATTGCCGATAAGTTGTATTTTGAACCTATTTTCTGGGAACATATCTATGACATTATCGAACACGAAAAACCCGAAGGAGTAATTGTACAGTTAGGTGGGCAAACTGCTCTGAAACTGGCCGAAAAACTAGATCGTTACGGTATTCCAATCATTGGTACTGCTTACGGAGCCCTTGACTTGGCCGAAGATCGAGGAAGTTTTTCTACTTTGTTGAAAGAAAATGAGATTCCTTATCCAGAGTTTGGGTCGGTCAACACTGCTGAAGCAGCGCTAGAACTGTCTAAATCTTTGAACTTCCCATTGTTGGTACGTCCTTCTTATGTATTGGGAGGAAACAAGATGAAAATTGTGATCAACGAGCAGGAGCTGGAAGAACACGTAGTAGATGTGCTAAACTACTTCCCCGATAACCAAATATTGCTGGATCACTTCCTGGACCAAGCCATCGAGGCTGAGGCTGACGCCATTTGTGACGGAGAAAATGTATACATCATTGGTATTATGGAACACATCGAACCGGCTGGTATTCACTCGGGTGATTCTCACGCCGTATTGCCTCCATTTTCGTTGAGTCCATTGATCATCGAGAAAATTGCCCAATATACCAAGAAAATTG
>CALDJV010000229.1 GCA_937899305.1 uncultured Cytophagaceae bacterium | reverse complement strand
AAAACTACCAACTACGATCTACCAACTCCTAACTAAAAAAACTGTGGACTATGGACCATTGACTATCGACTAAAAAAAACTACGTAGGTACCCTCCTCCAAGGTAAAATAAAACCAATACGTTTTGAATAACAAAGGGTTTTTTCTACATTTGCACTCCAAAAAAATTCAGTGTCACAACTATTTTATTAATTTGACTGTGTAAATGCCTACTATACAACAATTAGTAAGAAAAGGGAGAAAGACATTAACTAGTAAATCAAAATCTCCTGCTTTGGACCAATGTCCACAGCGCCGAGGAGTATGTACTAGGGTTTACACGACTACTCCCAAGAAACCAAATTCTGCCATGCGCAAGGTAGCGCGTGTGCGATTAACGAATGGAAAAGAAGTTAACGCTTATATTCCAGGAGAAGGACATAATCTACAGGAACACTCTATAGTTTTAATTAGAGGTGGAAGAGTAAAAGATTTGCCCGGTGTACGTTATCACATCATACGAGGTGCTTTAGATACCGCTGGTGTTGAAGGTCGCTCTCAAGGTAGATCTAAGTACGGGGCAAAAAGACCAAAAGACAAGAAGTAATACTTCTTAAAAAAAGCTAGAACAAAAGGTTCATAGCCACTAGTAGTAAAGAACAATGAGAAAGAGAAAACCAAAAAAACGCTATCTACTCCCTGATCCAAAGTTTCAGGATGTATTGGTTACCAAGTTTGTGAACTATCTCATGGAAGATGGTAAAAAAAGCTTAGCCTACGGTATTTTCTATGGCGCACTCAACTTGGTAGAAGAGAAAACAGGCGAAAATGGGCTCGAGATGTGGAAAAAAGCACTCAACCATGTAATGCCTGGGGTAGAAGTAAGAAGTAGAAGAGTGGGGGGAGCAACCTTCCAGGTACCAACCGAAGTTCGTCCCGAACGAAAAGTTTCATTAGGAATTAAATGGATGATAAGCTTTGCGCGTAAGCGTGGTGAAAAGACCATGGGTGAGCGTTTGGCTGCTGAAATTATAGCTGCTGCTAAAAACGAAGGTGGAGCTGTGAAGAAAAAGGATGATACTCACCGTATGGCTGAGGCGAACCGAGCATTCTCACATTTTAGATTTTAATATATTTTAGTTGGTCACAAAAACAAAGATTGGGGGTTAGTTATTAACATACATAGCTAACCTCTAATTGATTATTTAGCTTCTTATAAAAATGGCTGATTTAACGCACTTACGCAATATCGGCATCATGGCGCACATCGATGCTGGTAAAACAACGACAACTGAACGTATTCTGTATTATACAGGATTAACCCATAAGATTGGGGAGGTCCACGATGGTGCTGCTACCATGGACCACATGGAGCAAGAGCAGGAACGTGGTATCACGATTACTTCTGCAGCTACAACCACCAACTGGAACTATCCTACCGTTCAAGGTGAAAACATCGATGCAACTGAAGCTTACAAAGTGAACATCATTGATACCCCCGGTCACGTAGACTTTACCGTAGAGGTAGAGCGTTCTTTACGTGTATTAGATGGTGCAGTAGCATTGTTCTGTGCAGTATCAGGAGTAGAGCCTCAGTCTGAAACTGTATGGCGTCAAGCTGATAAATACAAAGTGCCTCGTATTTGCTTTGTAAATAAAATGGACCGTGCTGGTGCTGATTTCTTTAATGCAGTAAACGAAATTAAAGATAAATTAGGAGCGAACCCAGTTCCTTTGCAAGTACCAATTGGTTCAGAAGATGAGTTCAAAGGAGTGGTTGATTTGATCACCAATGAGGCCATCGTTTGGAACGAAGAAGATCAAGGAAAAACCTATAAAGTGATTCCTATTCCTGAGGACTTGGTTGAGACGGTAAGTGAGTGGAGACAGAATTTAGTAGAAAGCGTTGCGGAGTATGATGAAGCCTTGATGGAGAAATTCTTTGAGGATGAAAACTCTATTACCAAAGAAGAAATGATGAATGCGATCCGTAAAGCAGTAATTGACATGTCTATGTCTCCTGTAATGTGCGGATCAGCTTTTAAAAATAAAGGAGTACAGGCATTGTTAGATGCAGTAATCGCATTTTTGCCTTCTCCGTTGGATTTGCCAGACATCGAGGGTGAAGATCCTGACACTGGTGAAACCATTACTCGTAAAGCAGATGCCACTGATGCTTTCTCAGCATTGGCATTTAAAATTGCTACTGACCCTTACGTTGGTCGTTTGTGTTTCTTGCGTGCTTATTCGGGTAAATTGGATGCTGGTTCTTATGTAACCAACATGCGTACCGGTAAGAAAGAACGTATTTCTCGTTTGATGCAAATGCACGCCAACAAGCAAAACCCAATTCCTGCGGTAGAAGCCGGTGATATTTGTGCTGGGGTAGGTTTCAAAGATATCAAAACTGGAGACACTTTGGTAGAGGTTGGTAAGCCAATCGTTCTTGAATCAATGAGTTTCCCTGAGCCAGTAATTGGTTACGCAATTGAGCCAAAAACCAAGGCGGATGTTGATAAATTGGGAACTGCCATTGCCAAGTTAGTAGAAGAAGATCCTACTTTGACGGTATTTACTGACGAAGAAACTGGACAAACTGTACTACGTGGTATGGGGGAACTTCACTTAGAAATTATCATGGATCGTATGAGACGTGAGTTCAAAGTAGAAGTAAACCAAGGTGCTCCTCAAGTAGCCTATAAGGAAGCTTTGACCAAATCATATGAGCACAAAGAAGTGTACAAAAAGCAAACAGGTGGTAAAGGTAAGTTTGCTGATATTCAATTTGAATTGAAGCCTCGTGAAGATGGCAAAGCTGGTTTAGAATTTTTGAATGAAATTAAAGGTGGTAAGATTCCTAAGGAATTTATCCCAGCTATTCAGAAAGGATTCACTGAGGCAATGAAAAATGGTGCTTTGGCGGGTTATCCAATTGATTCAATGACAGTACGTTTGTTTGATGGTTCTTTCCACGATGTGGATTCTGATGCGCTTTCTTTTGAATTAGCAGCTCGCCTTGGATTCAAAGTAGCAGCCAAGCAGGCTGGTGCTAAATTGATGGAACCCATTATGGGGGTAGAAGTAACTACTCCTGAAGAATATACGGGACCTGTAAATGGTGACTTGAACAAACGTCGTGGCCTTATGCAAGGTATGGATGCCAAAGCTGGTGCTCAAATCCTAAAAGCAGATGTGCCTTTGTCAGAATTGTTTGGCTATGTAACCGACCTACGTACCATTTCTTCAGGACGTGCCTCAGCAAGTTTGACTTTCTCTCACTATGATTTTGTGCCTAATAACATTGCCGAGGAGGTAATCAAGAAGGCTCAGGGGGAGTAAGATTTTAACGAGATAAGTAACAAAATGGAAGGAATAAAAGCCTTCCATTTTTATAAATATATGTTGAGGGGCAAATAGTTTTAACTTGAAAATAAGTTTACATTCTTAACTAAATATTTAAATTCAATGCCAAACTATACTTACAAATGTGTCCCAATCCCTGCAGTTGTTGTAACTGATGCAAAAGGTATAAATCAACATGAAGCAGCTACTAAAGATATCGAAAATATAATCAATGAAGTGGCTCAACAAGGATGGGAGTTTTCAACGATTGAAACGATCACTTCTGCAAAAAAGCCGTCAGGCTGCCTTGGATTTTTAACAGCCAATAAGGATGACGCCCTTATTTCAAAGATGTTAGTTTTTCGTAAAGAAGTGTAGTGCTTATTTCAAAGATTTTTTTTGTGGGAAATGTATTTACCTAAAGTAAATAACAATTCTACAAGCAACTATTATCACCTGTCGCTTTGGCGACTAACATTGCCCAGACGGGGCGCCGTTATCTTTTGTATTGGATGTGTTGGCTACCCGTTTGGATCAATAAGTAATAAACAGTAAACAAGCGCGGATAGTTAAACGCTTTTAAAAGAGATGACGCAAAAAATCAGAATCAAGTTGAAGTCTTATGACCACAATTTAGTGGACAAATCTGCTGAAAAAATTGTAAAAGCAGTAAAGGCTACGCAGGCGGTAGTAAGTGGGCCTATTCCATTGCCTACCAAGAAAGAGATTTTTACGGTATTGAGATCACCTCACGTAAACAAAAAGTCTCGTGAGCAATTTCAATTGTGTACTCACAAACGTTTGGTAGACATTTACTCTCAAAGCTCTAAAACTGTAGATGCTTTGATGAAGCTTGAGTTACCAAGTGGGGTAGATGTTGAGATCAAAGTTTGACAAGTAATTATTAGTAAAAGTATAAAAAGTCAAGAACACACGTTCTTGGCTTTTTGTGCTTCAGAAGGTATTGCACAAAATACCTGCCTCACAAAAGGGGTATTTGTACGGTTCATAGATCAATCAGTAAATGTTACATTTGATAAATGCTTATATCTTAAAGTTTTATCAAATGTGTACAAATTTTACCCTCACTACTACTAAAGGCAAAGTAGTAAATGGCCGCAGTATGGAGTTTGGTACCAACCTGGGCTCCCAGTTTTTCTTCCGCAAATCAGGGCACAAATACAAAGGAATATTGAATGACTTTGGAGCAGAGTACAGTTGGGTTGGCAAGTACGATTTTGTATGTATGAATGCCAGTAAGCTTCCTCTTGCGAAGGAGGTGGCCAATGATGGCATGAATATTAAAGGTCTCTCAATAGGCTCATTATGGTTACCTGGTTCGGAGTATCAAAAAATTACGGATCGTAAGAAAGCATTACCCGTGGAGCTTTTTTGCAACTGGGTATTGAGCCAGTTTTCTAGCTGTGCCGAAGTGAAGGATGCAGTGCTTTCGGGAGAAGTTCAGGTACAAGGACTCACAGTAGGCAAAAAACAACTTGCACCAGTGCATTTTCCGGTGCAAGATGCGCAGGGCAATAGCATTGTAATTGAATACATTGATGGTACGCCTCATGTACATGACAATCCAGTGGGCGTATTGACCAATGACCCTCCTTTTGAATGGCACTTGACCAACCTACGCAATTATGTCAATATTACATCGGCAGATTTTGAGTCAGCCGAATTTGAAGGTAACAAATACTTACAAACAGGCCACGGTACAGGCTTTTTAGGCATTCCAGGAGATTCTACCCCTCCAAGCCGCTTTGTGAGAGCGGTGATGATGAAGAATTTTATTAGTCCAGCAGATACATTAGATGAAGCAGTCAACCAGGCTTTTCATATTTTAAATACGGTTGATATTCCTGATGGCATTTCCAAATCTACCTCTACCAAGGGTGGCAAGCCCGCCTATGATGTAACGCAATGGGCAGTAGTCAAAGACTTAGAGAATCAAATTTATTACGCCCGTTTTTATGGTTCACCCCAGGTGTATTCTATAGATTTAAACAAAATAGACTTTGACTTGATGGATGGTAAAATGATTGCTATTCCTGATGATTCAGTCTCTATTGATATTACCGATAAGGCCAAAGAGTTGGGAGTATCCACGAACTAACTTCTTACATTTTCCTGGTTTAAGTTTCCGAACTTAAATCACACGATGATGCCAAGTTTGCAACTTGGCTCATTTTGTGAAAATGACTTTATGACTGAAAAAAGCGCCTATAGAGAGTATTTTTGAGGTTTTAGAGCAAAGACAAAGCAAATGATTATTTCGTTGTTATCAAAACGAGTCCATTCTCCGGTTTAAATTTCATTATCTGAAGACATCAGTTCGGAAACTGATGCCAGTCCCTGTTCCTTATCAGTTATTAGAAATTCAACAAATAACTTAATGTCAATACATTGTCTCGAGTAAGGCCATCAGGATTTACCTCCCGATCGGTGAATTTATAGCCATACATGAGTTTAAGCGAAGAGCTCACATTGAAGGCATAGCCCACACCAGCCAAAGCCGACAACGCCAGTCCAGTAGTATTGTCCAACTTTACCCTTTGCCTAGTCATTGGGTTCATGACCTCATCCTGAGTAATTCGATAAATTGGAAGCACCCCTAGATTGAAATTGAAGCGGGAAAAACGAAAGTTTCGCTCTATTCGTAGCATGACATCAGTTCCTCGTTTTAGATTCATTCCCATGTCATAATCTCTAATATAGCCCGGAAAAGGGTAGTCGCCCCATTCGCCCCAGGCAAAACGGTTTTGATTGCGATTCAATGCTTGCTGGTATCCTATGGCCACCAACCAGTTTTTGCTAATCAAGGAGGCGCCCACTACTACATCATAGCTCCCCAAACTAGTTTGGTAGTACATGGGTAAATCCCGGCCACGATCTCCATCCTCGAGATTACTATTATTGGTCGGTATTTTGGCTCCTAATGTTACATTGATATCAAAATTATAATTATGGTATACATTACGGGTATAACTCAACGAAATATCACTTAAGCCTGCGGTGTTTCCCAAGCTCCCTTGTACCCACATGTAAGGCAACTTGACTTGAACAGCTCCTTTTTTACCCAGTTTGAAATCTAAATCAACCGTGACTGAGCGGATGACTGGAGTAAGGGTAGATTTTCCTTGATAATAACTCACCCCAACGGTGCGAAGCTTAAGCGGAATACGCTTACTGTATTGTTGATCGGGTTTCATGGCACCCATGGTACAAAACCCTGCATCACTGCAGCCCTGGGCCTGTCCCAATTGGATAGAAAGCCCAGAAAAGATAAAAAATAACAGGAGGGAAAGTGTCTTCATTATTTCTCGATTAGCTTATATTTAAGAAATGGTGTTATTGCAAATTCATTACCAATTACAGTATTTAATACAGCTTCACTAGGCTTGAGGTTGCTTCATAAAACAAATTTAACTTTAAGATGAAAGTTACCAGGTTGATAGAGGTGCTTGGAATTTTTTCCGAAAAACACCAGGTTTTCCCTTAAAATACGGTTGGAACAATGTAAGTTTTTTGCCATATTTGTATATATGCTATCATAAACCAATAAATCCATCAACCTTCCTAACCAACACAAGAGCTTATTACTTTTAGAAACAACAGGTAAGGTATATTTGATTTTATATTACAATATTTAAGGCGAATATTAGTTTTCACTGATTCTTTATGAATGCTTGCAAGCAACTCACCGTACTGATAGTGAGTTTGTTATGCTCCTGCCATGTAAATAATATCAACTAATCTTCTGTATGATAAAGTTTTAGAGTTCTTTTTTTGAAAAACTTTTTAACATACAAGTAAAATGCAGGTTGCTATTTTCACCCCGAATGCGTCTAAATTGGAGTCACAAAATGCGGCTTCTTCTATTATTAGCGCTTTTGTTCAGGCTAAATCAGGCGAAAGTATGAATGTGATGAGTTGGCATTTATTAGGGCCAAGCATGATGGTATCAGAACTGATGCCACTAGGCGATGGACCTTATACTTTGAGCTTTTCACTATCTCGTCCTGATGGCGATGCGTTATTTATTACTACCCCCGAGTTTGTACATAGTCAATGTGCAACGGTCATTATAAAAGATGACAAAGGAAGGAAAGTAGGTTATTTGGATGGTACCCAACTAGGGTGTCAAATCCACAATGAGTTACAAGTCAAGGCTTAGGCCAATGTTAGTATTTATTTTTTCACAAGCAACTCATGGAGCCCAATATTGGTATTGATGATAACCAATATTGGGCTTTTGATATTATTGGGGGGAGCATATAATCAATCTGATTGAAAAACGTGAAAGGTAAAATCATCTACATGCTTAATTTTAATTTGTCCCTGCTTTTTCGTCCGCTAGTTGTTGAGTAAATTTGAATTGAAACAATTTGCCCTCACTTGTGGGTTAATATATAAAGCTTATCTTGAGTTTAAATTTATAACTGTACCATTACAAAAAATCAATACAATGAATGAAAGTTTGTAAATGGTGGTTTCTCTTGAGGTAAATTTGTCTATTGCCTTCTTTTGAAAGCACAGGATAGAGCATAAAAATTTTGATATGAATACAAACGATGACATAAAACTAGACACCATTGAGGAAGCCATTGCGGCGATCAAACGTGGTGAAGTGATAATTGTGGTAGATGATGAGGGGCGCGAAAATGAGGGAGATTTTATTTGTGCTGCTGAAGCCATTACTCCCGAAGTTGTCAACTTTATGCGTCAGGAAGGCGGGGGGTACTTGTGTGCCGCGCTTACCGAAGAACGATGTGACGAGTTACGGTTGGATTTGATGGTAGGTAAAAACACCGATCCATTAAAAACTGCATTTACAGTGACCGTAGATTTGCTAGGGCACGGTTGTACCACTGGTATTTCGGCCCATGATCGCGCCAAAACCATCAATGCCTTGGCTGATCCTAAAACAAAGCCCGAAGATTTGGGGCGACCAGGACACATCAACCCTTTGAAGGCAAAGTCGGGAGGAGTATTGCGTAGAGCAGGGCATACTGAAGCTACTGTCGATTTTGCGCGTTTGGCTGGATTTCAACCAGCGGGAGCGTTGATTGAGATTTTAAATGAAGATGGATCCATGGCGCGGCTGCCAGATTTACGAAAAGTAGCCGACAAACATGGATTGAAGCTGGTTTCTATTGAAGATTTGATTTCATATCGAATGAAGCACGATTCTTTGATTCGCCGAGAAATAGGAGTAGAAATGCCCTCAGAATGGGGAGATTTTGACTTGATTGCTTTCCGACAGACCAATACCGAAGAATTGCATTTGGCGTTAATCAAAGGACAATGGGAAAAAGATGAACCAATTTTGGTAAGGGTGCATTCTTCTTGTATCACAGGAGACATCTTTGGGTCTTGCCGTTGCGATTGTGGCCCACAACTAAGACACGCCATGAAAATGGTAGAAAACGAAGGAAAAGGTGTGGTGTTGTACATGAACCAAGAAGGACGCGGGATTGGTCTGTTGAATAAACTGAAAGCGTATAAGCTACAAGAGCAAGGATATGACACGGTGGAAGCCAATCTTCAGCTGGGCTTTAAGATGGATGCCCGTGATTATGGAGTGGGGGCGCAAATTTTAAGTGACTTGGGGGTTACAAAGATGCGTTTGATCTCTAATAATCCTCGTAAACGTACTGGACTGATGGGATATGGGTTAGAGGTAGTAGACAATGTACCCATAGAAATTACCCCCAACAAGCACAACGAAAAATACTTGCAAACCAAGCGAGATAAAATGGGGCACAATATACTGCAGAATATAAAGGACCAATCTGCTACTGAAGAATCGCATACTTGATATGATTGAGCTGCTGAAGTAAACAGCGACGTTGTGTAACAGACAGGAAAATTGTTTTGGTGGAAATGTAACTTCCAGTGGTTGTCTACAATTTATTTGAAATGGTCATATAAAGTTTATTTGAAAATATAAAAGACAATGAATTCTATGATACTACTTCGCTTCATCACTATTTCCTGTTTGTTTACTGGTTTACTGACGGGGGCATTTGCCGTAAATGCGCAAGGCTATGCCGAAACCGTTTGGAAGAAAGGATGGGTTGTTAAAAAAAATAGAGATACCCTGAGAGGAGAAATCAAGTACAGCCTTAAGAACTCCTCAGTGCAAATAAAAATAAATAGAATCATCAAGACATACACTCCAAGAAGTGTGGTTTCTTTTCTGTTTATAGATCCATTACGTCATTATCGTCGACAATTTTTTAGCATTCCATTTGCTCGTCGAAGAGGGAGTTCTTACAAGGTGCCCTCGTTTTTTGAGTTGATATACAATGGCAAACCCGTTACTTTGTTGTCAAGGCAAATATCGATGATTGTGCGGTCTAACCGTCGACGTGGAGGCCATGGATGGGTAGAGCAAGACATTTTCTACTTGTTAGATCAAAAAGGCCGGATCAAGGAAATAAAACAAAACAAAAGAAATATACTCAGGGCTTTGGGTAGCCAGGAGCGGGCTTTGAAAGATTTTATTAAGTTGAACCGAGTAAATGTGTCTACCAGGGAAGGCCTGGTAAAGATCGTAGATTATTATAATTCTATAATTAACAATAATGACAAAAAGTAACGATACACCAGAAAAACCATTGATCTTGGTTTCAAACGATGATGGTATTACTGCACCAGGTATAGGTTTTTTGGTGGAAGTGATGAAAGAGATTGGACGGGTAGTAGTGGTTGCTCCTAATAGCCCTCAATCAGGAATGGGGCACGCCATTACAGTAGGGAATGCACTTCGTTTAGACAAAGTAGAGATGTTTGATGGAGTAGAGGCTTACGAGTGTTCTGGAACTCCAGCAGATTGTATAAAATTGGCCAAGCACTATGTACTAAAAGATGAAAAGCCCGATTTGGTGGTCAGTGGGATCAACCACGGCGCCAATACTTCGGTGAGTGTATTGTACTCAGGAACGATGTCAGCCGCCATTGAAGCTGCCATTGAGGGTTTACCAGCCATTGGTTTTTCACTGTGTGACTTCAAGCACGACGCCGATTTTTCTCATGTATTGCCTTGGGTTAAAAAGATTGCCTTAGAAGCGTTAAATTCGGGGATTACACAAGGGGTGGCCCTCAATGTAAACTTTCCGGTCATTTCTGAGCAACCCATCAAAGGAGCCAGAATTTGTCGTCAGGCCAATGCACATTGGCAGGAAAACTTTGACCAAAGAGAAGACCCTTATGGCCGTAAATATTTTTGGTTGGTGGGCGATTTTGTAAACGAAGACAAAGGAGAAGATACCGATGAGTGGGCTTTGAGCCAAAACTATGCTTCGATCGTACCTTGTCAGTTTGATCTTACCGCTCATCATGCATTGAGTAAACTGAATAAGTGGGATTTGAATTGATGTATTTTGCCACGTATAAATATTAAAAAAGCCCCGAATTTTCGGGGCTTTTGCTTTATATAAGTATTGTATCTTCAAATCAATTAAACCGGCAACCACTTTAACAACAGGAACAGCGCGGCAACAGAAGTAATGACTATAAAATAGGGCAGGGCCATCTTGACCATTCGTATGTAAGATAAGTTGATTCGAGCTGCAATGGCATTGGTTAGCAAAAACAAGAAGGCAGCCTGACCATTGGGGGTTGCAATGGATGGAATGTTGGTTCCTACGTTGATTGCTGCGGCTACGTTTTCTAGTTGTTCAAAAACTTTAGGTGATTGCACCTTTAAATAGAGTAACTTTTTACTTGCTAATTCCATCGATTTGAAAACTTCATCTGTTACCCCCAGTTTTTGGGCTGTAATGAAAGAATCAAATTGCTCAAAAGCTTCTTTGGTGATCTTTAAATTTTCAGGAGTAACAAAAGCATTATAAGCTTCTTTGATGTAAATGGTTCCTACAAAAACGTTGTCACTAATGGCAGATAAAATACCTGACGCAAAGAAGAATATATACGTTTGATTGGAGCCTTCAGCATCAAGCGCTATTTTAATGATCGGCTCAAACAAATGGGTTTCCTCAATCATACCTACTACCACAAAGAATATCACCAGTAACGAAGTAAAGGGAGTGGCTTCTTCAAAGGCGTGGCCAATGGTATTCTCGTCGGTTTTTCCAAGCATTGCAGTAAGAAAAACCACCACTGAAAGCCCAATGAGACCTACTTCGGCTAAGTGTAAAGCCAAAGCTACTACCAACCAAATGGCTCCAACTCCTTGTATCCATAGAGCCCAACGTTTACGAGTGTCCATTTCGTCCCGCATTTTGTCGGCATTTTGTTTCAGGATGGCTCGCACGTTGTCGGGTAGACGATAACCATACCCTACGATCTTAAATCGTTCTACCAAAACGGTGACGACCAGACCCGTTAATAGAATAGGAATAGAAATGTGAGCGATTTTTAAGTAAAACTTCACAAAATCCCAATCCATTTTAGAAGCAATGATCAGGTTTTGGGGTTCTCCTACCTGAGTGGCCACCCCACCCATAGCAGTACCTACAACACCGTGCATAAGTAGGTTACGCAAAAAGCCTCCAAAATTGTCTAAATCTTGCCGGGCTACAAACTTCTTTTTATCCCGGTCCAAATCCCCCGGGACTCGCTCGTCAAGGGATGCGCTCGTGTAAATATTGTAAAATGCAATGGCTACTGCAATCATAACCGCAGTCACGGTGAGGGCATCGAGCCAGGCTGATAAAAAGGCGCCTACAAAGGCAAAAGTAAGAGAGAGGGTGTATTTAGAGCGTATGCCAACTATAATCTTGGTAAATACCCAGGAAAGCAAATCTTTCATGAAATGAATCCCGGCCACCATAAATAACAACAGCAAGATCACTTCCAGGTTGGCTTCTACCTCATGATATATTCCGTGAGGAGTCACCATGTGGATGTGCTCTTTCACTTCTTTGATACCCTCAGAGGTCGTTATTTTTTTTACGATGCTGGTGTTCA
This sequence comes from uncultured Cytophagaceae bacterium, assembly GCA_937899305.1. GTDB lineage: Bacteria > Bacteroidota > Bacteroidia > Cytophagales > Microscillaceae > Microscilla. The sequence continues at coordinate 852 of CALDJV010000229.1, read as the reverse complement.
AAAATGCTGCTTCCAGCGCAATCAACCCACCAGGAATCAAGGGATAACATTTGAGGGCCAGGGCTAACGTGGCGATAAACTCCACCAGAATAAGCCAACCAGTAATCTGGGGGTTTTTGGTAATGAAGAATATAAGGGGGTTGAGAATTAATGCAAGTATGACACCTTGTTTGTACCACACTGGGCTATTGCCCATGAAGCTTTTAAACGCTACACCAGAAAGTGAGGAGTTGGACATAATTATGGTCTAATTTTTTTTTACGCAAATTAGCAAGATACTGAAGCCTGTAATTTTGATCTATTCAAAAAACAGCGGTAAAGGTAGAAAATATTCTTGGTCTAATAAAGAGCAAAAAACGATATTTTATTACAATTATAAACCTATTTGCAGGTGGTCTACATAGTCTTTGGCTTCGCGTAAGCCCCAGGAGGTTTGCATCTTGACAAATTTCACTGCTTCAAGTTTTCTGTTTTGTTCAAGAAGGCCAATGATTTGTGGCATAAGATTAAGATCTTTGATTTGTTGTGCGTTTCGTACCTGAAGATCATCCACATATGTTTTAGACTCCTTGAAACTCCAGTCGGTTTGGTCTCGTACCCATTTCACTGCATACAGTTTTTTGTTCAAGCCCAATGAGACCAGTACATGCGATTTTACTTCATCCATATCTAGAGAAGGTATTGCATCCAAAGTATCTTCAGGAACAATGCTTTGATCTTGAAGGTCATCTACATAAGATTTAGACTCCTTCAGGCCCCAGTCTGTCTGTTCTTTTACCCATTTTACCGCTTTTAGCTTTGAGCCTTCTTGAGTTAAAATATGGAATGCCTGTTTTTTTATTTCGTCCATAT
>CALDJV010000228.1 GCA_937899305.1 uncultured Cytophagaceae bacterium | reverse complement strand
AACGCTGACAGACTAAATGCCGAGTCTGGCTGACGCATTCACAACTGTATTTCTTGTGAAGTTTCCAAAAAAAATTACTACGAAAGGTCAGTTTATAATTAAAAACTGATTTAGACACACCAAATTAGGAGATTTTATCAACTCCGCCATAACAAAGAAGAATCGCCGTAGCTCAAAAAACGATAATCATTGTCAAGGGCTGCTTGGTATACTTTTTCCCAGTCTTTGCCAATAAAGGCCGCTACTAATAAAACCAACGTGGTTTTGGGCATATGGTAATTCGTAACCAAGCCATTACACATTTTGAAGTCATATCCCGGAAAAATAAAGATTTCAGTAGCTCCCCACAATTTGTCCAATTGTCGAGCCTCCATCAAACTCAAAATGGCCTGCATGGCTTCCTGTCGAGTAGGTAAAGTTTCGTTTTCCCATTGGTAAGGGTATAACTTCTCGATTTGAAAGGGGTGCCCCAACGCTGGCTGGTAATTTTCCTTGATGAGGCGCACTCCTAACCAGTAGATGCTCTCGAGCACTCGCATAGAGGTCGTACCTACTGCTACAATTGGGTGGGTTTGTTGGGCCAAATGTTCGATGTTTTTGCGTTGAACTACAATCTGCTCAGAGTGCATTTCATGCTCTAGTACATTCTCTACCTTTACCGGCTGAAAAGTCCCCGCACTTACATGTAAAGTCAAATAATCAGTGTGTACCCCTTGGTGTTCCAAGGCTTGAATGACCTCATTGGTAAAGTGCAAACCAGCCGTGGGGGCAGCTACTGCACCTTCAAATTTAGAATAGACCGTCTGGTATTGGTCAGCATCGGTTTGGGTGGCTTTGCGCTTTAGATAAGGAGGCAAGGGCAGCTCTCCTATTTTGGCCAATATTTCGGCAAAACTCATTTGAGCATTGTTCCAGCTAAACGCTACTTGGTTTTGCTCGCGATTGGTCAAGTGGGCCTTCAGCACCAAACCATCGGATAAGGTTTGCTCCAAAACCAAGTCTTGGCTCCACTTTCGTTTGTTGCCAATCATGCATTGCCAAGTACATTCCTGGCTATTGTGCATGGCCACCGCAATCTCGGGTGGATTGGTTGGTTTCAACAAAAATACTTCAATGACTGCCCCGGTGGGTTTCTGAAAATACAACCGGGCCGGAATGACCTTGGTATCGTTAAATACCAGCAAAGTATCGGCGGGCAAGTGCTGAGGCAAGTCGTAGAAACGCTGATGATGGATGTTACCTGACTGGTATACCAAGAGTTTGGAATGGTCGCGCTGAGTCAATGGACGCTTGGCAATCCGCTCTTCGGGCAGGGTGTAATCGTAATCACGTAGATATACTGGTGATAAATGGTGTGTATTTTGAGGGTTCATGAAACAAAATCATTTTTTACGCTTCAAAATTAGGGTAAAAAATGATAAATTTACGTGTAATCCATACTGAGAAACTCATGAAACCAATCCATCCCCAACATTTGGAAAATCTTGAAAAGGATATTCAATGGTTGGAAGAAATAATACAAGCGCGCTATGACTTTATGCAGGGTTCTACCACCCTACAAGTAGCTTACGATCCGGTACGTTTTCAGGTAAAAACTCCTGAGGGCGAACGAGTTTTTAAAGTACAACACCTGGCAGCCAGCCAATTACTTGCCAAAAAAGAAACCGTCGTCCCCATTTATAGTGATGATCTTGAGCAGCTCATTACCGCCACCAAAGACAAACAGACTTATTTTGTGGTTTTGAAACCCAACGCCACGGTGCAAATAGAAGAAATGCGGGTAGAGGACGACTGGGTGAAACTAAGCGTACCAGAAAACGATTCGGCATATTTGATTGACCAAAACCTCATTGTGCAAGGTACCAACGAAAGTGTGCTCCAAGGTTGGGTGCGTTTGTCTAATACAAACATTCCTAAAAGTTATCATCCTAATATTACGTTGGAGGAGTTTACCCAGATAGAGCACGAGTTTACCCCTCAACTTCAGGAGGCCATTCGCCCCAACATTCCGGTAAGGCAACAGTTCTTGCAATGGGCCGACTTTTATACCAATCAAGACATTTTTGCGATTCCTACCCCGACCCTCGATAGCGAAAATTCTACCTATGGCGCATTTATAGATGAAAATCAACTGGAACTTCCTGATCGTTTGTTGTTAATTTTATCTTTGGTCCATCATTTACAGCCGGGTAAGCTTGACCAAATATTGAGTGATAAATTTTCTTCACTGGATATTGGCAATACGTTCAACGATGATTATCCAGGCATAGTGCCCAATGGTTTGATGTTTATCTTTTTTCAGGCAGGTCATCATCTTGAACAACGCCTCCAAGCCATTAACTTTATGATGCAAGACAGTATTTTACTACATAACAACATTGTACAGATGGAGCAGGATTCGCCCACCAGTCCTCTGATGAGCAGTCGTTTGCGCCTGAACCCTGATTATGTCAAGCAATTTGTATTGAATACATTAGAGTAGTTCAAGTATAATTATTAAGGAAGACTCACTCCGGTGAGTTCAACGCCAGTTAGTATGAAAAGCAAGCTGCACTTGGTGGCCTTACTAAAAAAAGACCACCAAGAAAACAGCGCTCTCATAACTCAAAGCCTGCTGATAATCTAAAAGTGCGATTCAAGGGATCTCCTCTCCTACTTAAAACATAAGAAGTATTCAGGTTGACTTTTTTCACGATTTTCACTCCTAATCCCAGGGTCAAATATTTCCTATTTCCTTTTTGACGATGCTCTCTAAAAGTTCCAGTACGTACGCTTAGCCAATTTTTGTATTGATATGCTACTCCCAAAGCCCAGGTAAACTCCTGTAATTCCTCTGAAAAGCCATCTGGTGCATCGCCAAAAGAACCCAAGATTCCTTGTAAGGTATTTTTCTCGTTTGGATCGGTTCCCTTCACAATATTGAACTGATCATCATACGCTGGTGGAGTAGGCACCAACAATTTATTCAAATCGGTTCCTACAAGCAGTTGGTGATTAGGGGCCAGGGAAAATTGCAGGCTGGTACCAATGCGCAAATTGGTCGGAATAAAATATTTAAATTCTGCTTGAGTATCTGAATATGACACCTTGGGGCCAAGGTTTGAGACATTGATTCCCCATTTAAATTTCGCCTCAGTACCCATCACTTTTACAGGTTTGCTGTAAAATAATGCAAGGTCTACGGCGAAAGTTTTACCATTTTGAAAATCATTGGAAACACCACCTATAAAAGCGTCTGTTCTATACAACCTTGAATGTACATACTTCGCTACCACTCCAATGCCCAAATGTTTAGACAACTTGGTCGAATACCCTAAATCTAAGGCAATGTCACGGGCATTTTCATCAAAAATCGGCAACACTCCATTAAAAGATGTAATGCCGCTAAAATGCCTCAAGCTCAAACCAATGGCTTGTCCTTCGCTCAATTTATAATGCCCACTGATGCTGTAAAAATTGACCCCACTGAACAATGTTCTAAGCCAAGGGTTGCGCCCTACATTCACCGCAAATTTTGACTGATGAAAGCTCATCTTAGCCGGGTTCCAGAAGATATCATTGGCCGATGGAGCGGTAGCCACCCCCATATCGCCCATGCCTGCCGCTTGTGCATCTGGGGTAATGAGCAACATGGGTACATGAGACAATACCACTCTGTGTTCTCCTGCTCCAAAGTCTTGCCCCAAATAATTAATTTGAGCTTGCAGTGTACCCACCAACATCGTCAATCCAGTAATCAATGTAAATACCTTTTTCATAATTATCACTTTTATACTTTTCAATTATATACCCGAATCAGTGAAGCAACATGGACACTTTTATCATTTTTTTTTCAACTTCTTGAAGATGGCACTCAAGGCTTTCAAATCCCTATCAAAACTCGTATATTGAGTAATGCCACAAACCATTTATTGTATCTTACTTGGGGTATGTTCTGTCATGTTGCCGCTGCGGGCACAAGTGATAGATTCGAGCAAAAATCTGGTACCCAATCCAAGTTTTGAGTATTATTTTGAATGCCCTCAACATTTAGAAGCCATTCGTTACCGCAAAATCCCTTTTTGGGTGGCCAATCCAAACAACTGTACTCCCGACTATTTCAATGAATGCGGCCGACGGGGTTATCGAGTTCCCAAAAACCGTTGTGGTGTGATGCCCGCTAAAGATGGCCATGCTTACGTGGGAATGATCTTACGAGTGGGACGCCCTGAAGGAAATCCAATGGGCTATTATTACCGAGAACACATCACGGTCAAGCTAAAACGCCCCCTCAAAAAAGAGGTTCGTTATGTGGTTCAAATGTACGTGGCTTGGTCTACTTACGCCAATTATGCCATTGCCAACATTGGTATGCTGTTTACTCCTACCCCTCGTCGAATCAAATGGAATACCTTCTATAAACCTCAAGTGGTGACGCCTCGTGGTCAGTTTTTGGACCAACCCAACCAATGGGTATTGGTACGAGACACGATGGTAGCCCAAGGAGGCGAGGCTTTTCTCACGATTGGGGAATTTAATACCTTGGCGCAAAGCCAACTCAAGAAAACGACTCAGAGCAAAAAGTATCGGAAAAAATTTAGTTATAACCGAGCCTATTATTATGTAGATGATGTGTCGGTGGTAGCACTGGGCAAAACGACCATCAATACCTTGCCCCGAATTACGATCCAGCAAAAGACGCCTCCGGTTAAAATTGAATTTCAGAGTGATCTGGGAAAAATAACCCAAGGGAAGCCAGTCATCCTCAAGAACATTTTTTTTGAATTTGCCAAGGCCCGTTTGCTGCCTAAGTCTTTTACTGAGCTAGATAAACTCGTTACTTTATTGAAAAACCATCCTCAAATCCACATCAAAATTCAGGGCCATACCGATGACGTAGGCACCCGCTCCCGCAACCAAAAGTTATCCGAAAAAAGAGCCCAAAGTGTAGTCCATTATTTAATCACAAAAGGCATCCAACCCAATCGCCTAAAAGCCGAAGGTTTTGGAGAAACACGTCCCATAGATACCAACCAAACTAAAGAAGGGCGGCAAAACAACCGTAGAGTGGCATTTGTCGTTTTGTGAGAAAAGTCATTATTTTTGCCAAACCATTATATTCCTGCTAAAATATGTTTTTGTATCAAACGATATCTACCCTCCTGGCCATTGCCATGGTATGGGTTAATCTGGCTCAGGTCAATGCTCAAGTGATCGATACCACCAACCTGGTGCCTAACCCTAGTTTTGAGGAGTACCACTCCTTGCCCAAAGAAATGGGCAGCATTTATTACCACAGTATCCCCCATTGGACCGCCAACCCCAAGGTTTGTACCCCAGAATATTTCCACGCTCAAGGTGGCCGTGGTTTTAGGGTACCTCAAAACAAGTGTGGAGTGATGCCAGCCAGAAGCGGGCAGGCTTACGCTGGTTTATTGGTAAGGGCAGGCGCCAATAAAATAGACAAACGAGATGTGTATTATCGTGAACACTTGATGGTAAAGCTTAAGCGCCCCCTGCGAGAAAAGTACCGATATGTAGTAGAAATGTACATCGCTTTGGCTTCTTATTCTAATTATGCCTCTGCCCAGTTGGGGATGTATTTTCAACGCTTTCCCGAAGAAATAGAGTGGAATAAAAAATACCTTCCTCGAGTAATTACCCCAGCAAACAAATTCTACGACCAGCCTAACCAATGGGTACGCATCTGTGATACCATCGTAGCTTTGGGTGGTGAACAATACTTGATGATTGGAGATTTTAACGATTACAAAACTCGACAAATCAAAAAAATAACCCAAAACACCCAATATCATCAACAATTCAGTTACCATCGGGCCTATTATTACATCGATGATGTGTCGGTGGTAGAACTCGACAAGTTTGACATCAACACCATTCCGGGCCTTACCATTACCCAGCGTCGCCACACACCTAATAAGGTGGAAATAAAAACCAATTTTGGTAAACTAAAAAAGGGAAAACCAGTAGTGCTGAATAATATCTTTTTTGAGTTTGCCAAAGCCCGTTTGTTACCCGAATCGTTCAGCGAATTGGATAAGTTGGTTGAGTTGCTCCAAAAATATCCTCAGATTAAAATTCGCATTGTAGGACATACCGACAATGTGGGTACCCAAGAACGCAACCAACAATTATCTGAACAACGGGCCCGTAGTGTAGTCAATTACCTTAGAAAAAACGGGATCAAAATCAAACGACTTCGATTCAAAGGATACGGTGAGGAACACCCTATAGATACCAACCAAACCAAAGAAGGGCGACAAAAAAATCGTCGAGTAGAGTTTGTGATTTTGTAATTGTCAAAGGAATTCGCAAGACGTGGTCGATACCTTCTTGACTTGTTACCTAAGTTAACCAAAAAAACCTACCCATTTTCATGAGCAGGTTTGATAATTTTATCTTGACTAAGTATTAGTAGCCGTATCAGTGCTTGATAACGCGTTTGATATTGATTTGGTCTCCCACAATCGTACGAATGATGTACACCCCGTTATCCAGCTTGCCTACTCGTTGGTTCAAAGCATTTTGCACTTCGTTCACCTGACCTCGGGTACGTAATATCCGCTGGCCCTGAGCAGTAAATACTTCCAAATATACTGGCAACTTGGTAGATTGAGTAGACCCAAAATCAAGTTTTAGTTGGTTGGTAAATGGATTGGGGTAAATCGATATTTTCTGCAAATCGATGCCCCTTACAAATACCATCGGACTGTACTTAAACTCTCCATCCCAGTCTAGTTGTTTCAAACGATAGTAAGCAGAACGGGTAGCCGAATGGTCTACAAAACTATAATCGATTTTGACCTTGCTGTTTCCAGCCCCATCCACAAAACCTAAAATTTCAAAATCGGTTCCATTTTCACTGCGTTGCACCTCAAATCCAGCATTTTGGAATTCGGAAAGGGTTTGCCAGTTGATTACCACCGTTTTCTTGTCTTGACGGGTAGCTTCAAAAGCTCCCAAAGTAACCGGCAAGCTACTGGTTCCAGCATTGACTGTGGCAGGTAGTATTTGACTAAAAGAAGTAAAATCAGGATCAAAGGTATTGAATTCAATTTGTTGGGTATTGACATTGGCATCACTGGCTGCACCAATCATCGTCCACGCATCTTCACTTCCTGAGTTGGATGCTCGCTTAAACAAACGCAAATCCACCAAGTTACTCGCATCAAGCAAAGAAATCAGGTCATTGTCAGGTATGGTAAATCGGATTCGACTCAGTTCGGTAAAACTAGTATTGATTCCGTAGTTTCTAACGATCCAATAAGAACTAGGGTAGGTATTGATACTACCTGGAACATTGGTGGGTGCATTGATTCCATCAATTTGGGTCACTACTACTTCTCCCTGTGGCAATATACCCGCCGCAAACCGAATGTCTACTCCAGTTCCGGTAAAGTCGTAGTCCCCGTCGGTAGTCACACTAGCATGGGTAAAACTTCGTCCTTTCCCAACTGGGCAGTCTGAAGTAGTACGGGTGGCACTGTTTTGTAACAGGGCATCATTTCCTCCTACCGCATCCAATACATTTCCAGACTCCCCATTGAATTGATAATAATTGGCCAAGCCAGTTTCAGTACCCGACAATACCAAGTGCATATTTTCTCTGATCTGTTGCTGGGTACGCGCTACTGACCAAAACCTGGCTTCGTCTATCACTCCATTGAAACCATTATTACCCGTAGTTCGAGTTCCTAATCTAGTAATATCAACCATAGTAGGTGCGGTTACTGTTGGACTAGAACCTAGTATTTCTTCTTTACCATTGATATACAGTTTTAAAGCACCACCAGCTTCTACCACCAATGCTACATGATACCAAGTGTTTTCTGTAATAGGAGTAGTAGTATTCGTCACTGTTGTTCCACTAACCTCTGGTATAATGTAAGTACCATCAAAGGATAGTCCATAACCATTATTAGTTATTGTACTACCATTGTAAAAGATAAAACCAGTAGTACCAAGCGAGGTTATTTTTACCCACATTTCCACCGTAAGGTCATTCGCTTTCGCCTCTAACAAACTAGGTACTATTCTCACATTTTTTGACGCACTCCCTGTTAAATCCAAATAATTGCCTCTTTCGGCACTAATGGTGGTTCCCTTCCAAAGGCCAATACTAAAATATCGGGTTCCGGTAGCAAAGTCTACATTATTGAAAGTAGCCACATTGCTGGCCAAAGCGCTGGCAAATACCACCGTAGCGGCAGAGAAATCGCTGGCATTGTCAGAAATCAATAACACCAAGTCTTCGGGGTTGGTAGCGCCCGTAATGGTTACTCCACTCAAATCTATATTCACTTGGGTTGCCCCCACGCCATTGTCTTGTATGCGCCATATTCGCGCCAGATAACCATCTACCCCATTGTTAGGTAGGTTTGCGGCTGTTCTGATCGCGTCGGTATCGTAATCTAAAGACCCTGCATTGTGCCCCCACACCATAAAAGTACGGTCGGTTGCAAATGCATTGGTATTGCTGGCATTGTCGGTGGCAATGGTACCCAAGCCGATGGTCACCATGGTGCCACTGGTTTGGTTTTTAGATTGCTTTTGAATCAATGCCGAAAGATCGTCTCTACCAATTCCGGTAATGTTGTTCAAGTAACCCGCCCCTGCGGTGGCATCCCAAATGGTCGTTCCATCAGACGATAAATAATCTCCGGTTTTGGTAATGCCGTATTTGATGGCCAAATAAGATTCTATTTGTCGGCGTTCGGTAGCAGTCGGAGTACTGGTGTAAATAATAACCTCTCCAATATTTCCGGCGTGAAAACCGTCATAAGAAGATCCACCAAAAACATCATTTCTAACCCCAATCTCAATAGGGACACTTGGGTTAGTCGTTTCATAAGAACCTGCATCAGTATAACCTCCAAGATCATTGGATACCACCAGGCTATTTCCATCTTGAAAAATATTGATGTTATTGGGTGCGGTACCACTGTTTAATATAAAGGTACTCATTAAATAATAGGTATCATTGGCAATGGTATTGGCAGCGGCAATGGTTGCATTACTTGAACTAATATGTAAACCAAAATTTCCTGAGCCAGTGCCAAGGCCAGTATCATAACCCAATTGAATATTTGTAACGGTGTTGTTATCATAACGCTGATTTACCAAAAACTTTTGCCCTTCGTTACTAGTCGTATTAAATACAGTAAAGAAAGTAACTGGCGAGGTATTGGAACTAAACAATGAGGTGGCTACGGTAGCAAATCTTGCATCGGTACCATTGAAATTAATCGTAGGATTAAAATTCAGATTATTTGTAACCAAGGCAGGGGTTCCACTTCCAGTAGCATCTAACCCACTTCCACTTTGATCGTTCCATTGGGTCACAGTGGTAGTCCCGGTTACTCCAGCATCTGCTTTGAGCCATAGTCGTAGTCCGGTAGATACTCCTCCTGGGGCCGCTTGAGTACCATCTCCCTGCACCGCAAAATCATACGCAGCCTCATCACAATCGGTGTTATTAATGGTAATGGTAGCTCCGATATCAGGGTCAGCAGTGCTTGGGGTAAAAGTAATCTCAAAGTTTGCCGAGCTCCCCGCTGGTATAGACGTAGGTGCCGAACCTACAACAAAATCGGCCATCCCTGTTCCACTGACATCAATGCTACTGATGGTCAGGTCAGTGGTTCCGGTGTTTTCAATCGTGTAGGTAAAGGTTTTGGAAGTTCCGGCAGTCAATGATCCAAAGTCAGTGTTATTCCCCGCACCAGGAGTTCCAGCCCCATCCATAATGTTCATAGAATTGCTGGTTACATTGATTTCGGGTTGGTCGGTTGGTGTATTGCCGCTTACATTGTTGCCCGAACCATCTACCCAGTTGGAGGACGCTCCAGTCAGGGCAAAATTCGTCAAAGTTCCATCGCCGCTATTGGTGCTGGCATCGGGTAAGGTAGTAAGTCCAGTATTGGTTCCTCCTGCGACTCCGTGGTTAAAATTGTAATAACCCACCAAGCCAGTTTCGGTTCCAGTCAGTTCTATGTTGCGGGTAGCGTTGATTTCAGCGCAAGTACGGGCGACATTCCAGATGCGTACTTCGTCCATTTGCCCATCCATAAACCTTCCCGAAGCAAAACGGGAATCTTTTCCTAAATGAACGATGGCACCCGCATTGGAAAAAATATTAGACCCAATGCCCGTACTACTGGTGGCCTCAACTACGCCATCTACATACAAAGTCACCCCCGAAGCATCCGCTACTCCCACTACGTGGTGCCAGCCCGTTCCTCGAAAATCAGTAGTAGAGGTGGCCGATCTAAATGCGCCATTGTCGTTTACAAAAAAGGTCAATGATCCATCACTAGTCCCTATATTTCCTAATAGCCATACATTACTGGTAGCCAAATCATTTACATTGGCGGTACTTTGGCCGGCAACTCCTTCGGCACTGGTAAGGGTATTCAGGTTGATCCAGGCTTCTACGGTAATGGCATTGGTAAACCCAGTAAATGGAGAGGCGATGTTCACAAAGTCATTGGCTCCATCAAAACTCAACGCATTGTTGATTGGGGTAAACCCAGCCACATAGTTAGAGGTCATTCCTTCGTTTAAACTAGTAGAAGGGGTGGCAGTAGTATACCCAGTAAGCGTAGCGTTGTATCCATTAGTACTCGCATCCAATACGGTCAACTCGGTAGTGTTATCTCCATTGGCAATTCCTTGATTCACGGTGTAATAAGATACCAATCCAGTTTCGCTGCCCGTGAGTGATTGATTCATATGGGCAATGATTTCATCCTGAGTTCGGGTAGTGCTCCACACCCTCATCTCGTCTAAACGTCCTGTCCAGGATTCATTAGAAAATCCTCCTGAAATCCCCCAATTTACTGGGAGGCCCGCACCTCCAGTGTTGATGGTATTGGAAATTGTTCCAGCGTTTTGTCCATTCACATACACCGTCCAAGTACCACTATTGTAAGCCAAAGCTACATGATACCAAGTATTGTTGGTGAGGGTATAGTTCATTGTGGAGAAAGCGGTACCATTATAAATTCCAAAACCAGCATTTCCGGCTCGCGCATGAATACTAAAGCGCGTATTATTACCACTAAACGCACTGACGCTTCTCACCGAAAAAATACAATCATTATCGGTATCATTGGTACGATAAAACCAAGTTTCAATGGTACAATTGTTGGTAAAGTCAAAGGCAGGATTTACGCCAAGCGTGATGTAGTCATCAGTTCCATCAAAATCCAACGCATTGGCATTGCCCGACCCACTGGCTCCCCGCACCTCGAAGGTATAAGCCGCTTCGTCGCAGTCGTCGCTATTGATGGTAATGGTAGCGGTATGTGACCCCGAAGCAGTGGGGGCGTAGGTGACCGTAAAGGTAGCATTGCTTCCGCCAATCACCGTACTCACATTAGAAACCGTGAAGTTGGCATTAGAGCTCGTCATACTGGAAATGTTCAGGGTTCCGGTTCCGGTATTCTGGATGGTAAAAGTACGCTCAGTGGTACCGTTTACAGCCGTAAAAGGGAAAAAAGTATGGTCAGTAGCACTGATGGCAGTATTTCCATTGGCAATGTCGGTTCCATTGCCTTGTACGTTGATCTCGGGTTGGGCTACCGCCGTGCTTCCGCTTACATTGTTGCCCGAACCATCTATCCAGTTAGAGGTTGTTCCGGTTAGGTCAAAATTCGTTGAGGTTCCGTTATTGGAGTTGGTGCTCACATCAGGCAAAGAAGTAACCGTAGTATTGGTGCCTCCGGCCAATCCATAATTGAAATTATAATAAGCTACCAACCCAGTTTCACTCCCGGTCAACTCTACATCTTTAGTTGATCTAATTTCGGCACAAGTACGGGCCACATTCCAGATGCGTACTTCGTCCATTTGCCCATCCATAAACCTTCCCGAAGCAAAACGGGAATCTTTTCCTAAATGAACGATGGCACCCGCATTGGAAAAAATATTAGACCCAATGCCCGTACTACTGGTGGCCTCAACTACGCCATCTACATACAAAGTCACCCCCGAAGCATCCGCTACTCCCACTACGTGGTGCCAGCCCGTTCCTCGAAAATCAGTAGTAGAGGTGGCCGATCTAAATGCGCCATTGTCGTTTACAAAAAAGGTCAATGATCCATCACTAGTCCCTATATTTCCTAATAGCCATACATTACTGGTAGCCAAATCATTTACATTGGCGGTACTTTGGCCGGCAACTCCTTCGGCACTGGTAAGCGTATTCAGGTTAATCCAAGTTTCTACAGTAATGGCATTGGTAAATCCAGTAAATGGAGAGGTGATGTTCACAAAATCATCAGCTCCATCAAAACTCAACGCATTGTTTACTCCGGTAAAACCCGCCACAAAGTTAGACGTAGCACCCGACAGCATCATTTGAGTCAAAGTTCCATCCAAGTTGTTGGCAGTTCGGTCAAATACCGTGGTCAAGGCCGTATTGTTTCCGTTCGCCACCCCTTCGTTGAATGGATAATATGCTACCAAGTTGGCTTCACTTCCCGTAAGTGGATTGTTCATGTTCAAGGAAATCTCTTTTTGGGTACGAACATCATCCCACACTCTTACTTCGTCGATGCTTCCATCAAAAGGATTGCAGTTACAGCCCCCCGTAAATCCTTGCCTACCAATAGAAGCTGGATTGGTATCGCCATTGTACAATGTACCCGAATAAGTATGGGTGCCATCGGCTACTCCATTCAAATAGAAAGTCACAGTCATGGTGCCACTATTGTAAGTCACCGCCACATGGCTCCATTGATTCAGCGGAATATCTGTAGTACTGAACCCATTCTCAGAACTACCACTGGTTTTCCCTAACTGCAAGAGTATTTTATTACCATTAATCTGAAAAATAAAAATATCTTGATTTGCCCCACCACTGTTTACTCCCTTAGACATGATCGTCTCGCTGGTTCCGTCAGTAGGGAATACCCAGGCTTCTAGGGTAAAATCTCCTCCATTGATGTTGAGCAAATTATTATGAGGAATAGATACGTAATCTAGGTCTGCCATCACCCCACTTGCCCCGTCAAAGTTCAAGGCATTGTTGGTTTGGGCCCAGCTCGTGGTTCCAAGTAAGGTCACCAACAAGAATAGGTACCATTTCTGGTAATTGATTGGGAAGTTTAATTCACCGATAAGCTTTGTAAAATATTGAAAACTTGGTAAAACTTTAAAAATGTTATTTTTGTATTTTTTATTT
>CALDJV010000227.1 GCA_937899305.1 uncultured Cytophagaceae bacterium | reverse complement strand
AGCAAGACTGTTAATTAAACTAAAACAACAGACAACGTGCGGAAAGTCGGTTCAAAATTAGTTGGCCTGTTTTGCTTTACTCTTCTAAAAACAAAATAGGCAACGCCAAATGGCAAGTTACGCCCTCAAATTGATCTTTCTGGTGATCTTCATCACATAAGGTGGGGGCTGTGGGGCTGCTTTCTGGAAGTATTCAATATGCCATCAGACGAAACACCTACATATCGTTCTCTTATTCACCAATCTCATTCATTTTTTCACAAACCTACGGGTTATATGCCAATTGTTTTTTTCATTTAAGATTTTCACCAGATACCCCCCTTTCGGTAGGCTGTCTAAATAAAGGGTGGTTTGGTATACTTCGGGGAGCTTTTTACTGATGACCATTCTCCCTTGCAGGTCATTGATCACCACTTTAGTAAAGGGATGACTTTTGCTTTGAATGTAAAGCTGCCTTTCAGTGGGGTTTGGAAGTATTTTAAAATTTGCCTGTACCCCGACATTGATACTTGTTATATTTTTAAGGGTAGTTACCCTCATCGTTTCTGAATAATTGCTGTTTCCTTTCTCATTTTTTGCTATTACTCTATAAAAATAGGTGGTGTTGGGTTTTAATCCAGTGATCAATTGTGAAGTTTCAGAAACAGGATAATTATGAAACCCATCTAAATAGCTCGAAAACTGAAGGTCAGAAGCAACCTCTAATTGATAGCTCACCGATTGAGGGGTATTATTTGCGTCCATCCAATTGGCCACAAAACTTGAACTAGTAATATCTGAGGCATTTTGTATGATGGGAGCGTGTATGACCAGCGGGTTTATAGTGGCCGAAAGGTTGATGTATACTGTTTGTGCATCTTTAGATCCCAGAGAGACAAAGCCCCTCAGGTTGCCTAATGGTGCATCCGCTTTTACTCGGATATAAAGCACTACATTGGTCAGCTGACCTCCATTTTTGTTTAAAATTACCTGATTGCTAAAGTGGTTATTATCCAGAGATAATTCAAAACCTGGAGTTGGCGAGGCAATCACATCTGCTATCAGGTGGGTTCCTGAAATTTGAACATTTTGAGAGGCTGAAACAAAACCTGTTTGGGTGGTAAATGCATTCAAACTTCCGGTGAAACGAATTTGAGGCAGAGGTGGGTTGATGGTGGCATTTACTCGAATGTTTACCTGAGTGGCCTGATTGGAAGTCATCGTAATGAAGCCGTTCAATGCTCCAGCAGGCACATTCGATCTTACCCGCACATATAGTGTGGTCGCAGTAATATTGCCTCCCAATTGAGTAATGGTGGATGCTGAGCCAAAGTAGACATTATTTAGAGAAACTTCAAAGCCATTGGGAGCAGTTACGATTACATGATTAGTCAGGTTGGTTCCTGACACCCTTATACGCTGCACAGGAGAGTAAAACCCTTGATTTGCAGTAAATGCATTCAAATTCCCTGCATAATTGATTTGAGGAGTAGGTTTGTTTATAACTGCATTTACTGGAATGTTTGATGGGGCCACACCATCAGAACTCAGTGTAATGACACCATTCAATGCTCCCACCGTTTGACTTGATTTTACTCGAGCATACATCATTGTTTCGTTTACCACTCCCCCAACCTGAGCAAAGGTGAGCGAGGGGCCAAAGGTCAGGTTATCCGAAGATACTTCAAAACCATTGGGAGCAGTCACGACGATATCATTCAACAGGTTACTCCCAGAAATTTTTATGCTTTGTGCCACCGATGGCAACCCCTTAGTAGTTATAAAACGCTCAAAGCTTCCGTTAAAAGTAATTTTTGGAGTCAGTGGGTTTACCGTAGCACTTAGCGGTATTTCTACCTTGGAGGCACCATCCGAAGTAAGTGTTATCAACCTTCTCAAGGATCCTAATGGAGCATTTGCCTGAACTCTTACATCCAAGGAGGTCTCGTTTATTGTACCCAGGTTGTGAGTCAGGTTCAGAATACGGTGATAGGTAACCCCATCCAGTGATATCTCAAAACCTGGTTGTACAGTGGCAATGATGCCTGAGGTCAGATTGAATCCCGCTATTTTTACCCGTTGAGGTACAGATGCCCTACCCATACTCGTAGTGAATTCGCTTAATATTCCGCTTTGAATAATGAGCGGATTGGTGCTCACCTGCCCACTCAGGAGTACTTCTAATGAGACAGCTTTAGGAGCACTTAGTATCATCTTTTCAGAAAGCGTACCAACGGTTGCCGTGGTGGCTTTTAACCTAATATACAATTTCCAAGTACTTAAACCATTTGGCTTATTTGGGTGCAGGCTTAACTCATCATGGTAAGAAATACCATCAATAGATACTTCAAAATTCTCCGGGGCACTTACCATCAGGTTATTCGGTAAATGAGCCCCCGAAACATTCATGGTTTGTGCTTGTGATGCTACTCCTTGGGTGGTGTTGAAGGTAGTCAGGTTGTTTGATCTATAGATGATCTCCTTGTAAGAAGTAATAGACAGTAAATTACTGGTAATGTCCGTCGTGTGGTTTAATTCAGTAGCATTAATCGTAACCGAAAAATCATTGACATGTTCGTCAAAATCTTCTCCAGTGTAGGCTATCGTCAACGTAGCGCGCGTATCACTTTTGTAAGTTAGCTTGGCTACAGATGGAGCAATCGCATTATTAAAAGTCCCATTTAAGGTAAAATTTGCTTTATCTAGTGTGGCATCCGCAAATTTTGTAAAACCCAAGTCTACATCCATTTGAGCAAGGTGCAAGTTTCTTTCAGAAAGCACATCCAATTGGGATGATGCTTTCACTCTTGGCCCCAGTGTAGTCGAAAACAGCTCATACTTATACCTTACTTCCTGATCAGACATATATACGATGTATTTACTATCTGAGGTGGTGATTACATTTTGAATTGATCGTCCTGATACCAACTCTCCATTCACTTTAACTTTGGTAGTACCATCAGTACTAGACACATAGAGTTCATACAAATGGGGATTGTCTATTTTGGCTTTATAAATTACTTTTTTCCCGTCAGGGGTGAGTGAGAAACCACCAATGTTGTAGTCTTTTTCATTTTCAGGCAGGGGTTTATTCAGTTTTATCCGGTTGGTGCCATCTACATTTACCGAGTAAATTTCGTATGCTTCGTAGTCGTCCTGATCTGAGCGATAAATTACTTTTTTACTATCCGCAGTTACTTCGTATTGATACACTTTTGATCTAAAAAATAATTCATCATTTAATTTAACATGGTGCGTCCCGTCTAAATTCACCGAATAAAGGTTAACTTGAGACTGATCATCAAAACTGGCTCCATAAACTACCTTACTGTGATCTGGTAAGAGCTTATAAGTAAGTGATCCCCTGTAAATTGTTTGTGGGTTGAGCTTTACATGATTGGTACCATCAACATTCACTACATAAAAATCGCTGAGTTTGGTACCATTATATATTTGAGTTTGTGTGTAAATGAGTTTACTACCATTTGCAAAAGGAGTAAATGTAGAGGCTACATTGTAGTTGGGGCGAAGCGGCTGATTCAACTTGATCCGATTACTACCATCAAGATTGACTGCATAAATTTCTTCTACATCATTGGTATCCTGATCGCCGGTATAAACCACTCTGTTATTGCTTAAAAAATGAAAGTAGGGTTCTATTCCACCACCAGCTACCAAGTCACCACTTAATTTGACCAAGTTGGTGCCATCGGTGTCGATGACATAAAGTTCTCGAGGATTCTTAAGGTCTAGCCTGGAAGCAAGAAATATTACCTTCTTTCCATCCGGTGAAATGATGTAATTAAAATCAAGAGATTTGAGGTCGCTCGTCAACCTCACGTGGTCAGTACCATCCGGATTAATTGCATAAAGTTCAGAAAAACCATCTGCATCTACATCCGCTTGATAAATCACCCTGCGGCTATTATCTGACACTTTGTAACTCAATATTTCTTGGTCTTCGGCCAAGTTGTGGTTTAGTTTAATGTGGTTGGTTCCATCCATATTTACTGAGTATAACTCTGGTACTCCTTCTATATCACGATCCCCAATATAAAGCACTCGCGAACCATCGGGGGTAGCATCAAAAGCCACACTATAGCCAAACTTGATCAAACTGGCGCCTACTTTTGCCAATCCACTCCCATCAATATTGACCGCATAGAGCTCTCCAAAGTTATTGGTGTCCTGATCGCCAAAGTAGAGCACTTTTTGGCCATTTGCGACCACTTTGTAGCGTGAAATCCCTCCAAAGGGTTGTACAGTACCATTCAACTTGATTTGATTGGAGCCATCAATGTTGGCGACATATAGGTTAAGTGTTTCTTCATTGCCTAGTCTAGAGGCTAGGTATACTACCTTATTGTCTGGGGTAATAAAGTCGTTATTGAGATATACATCTCCTTTTTTGGCTAATTCACCATTAATTTTTGAAACTTGACTATAGGCTAAATTCGCATAAATGAGGCAAAAACAAGCTAACAAAGCTTTTTTGAAAGAGTCAGTGATTTTCATGTTGTTGGGGTCAATATTAGGCTTGGTATTTATTTAAAATAAACTCATCAATTATATATACCAGGTTTAAAAACCCAAACGGATGAAAATGGAGATTTTTTAGTTGTTAGTTAGTAATCAGTAGTTTTCTTTAGTTGGTAGTTCGTGGTCAGTAGTTGGTAGTTTTTTTAGTCCACAGTCGACTAATTGAATGAAAAGTGAAAAATGGACGCCTCGCGCAACCATTTAACAATGAGCGAAGCGGAACAATGCAACAATAGAATAATCATCGCTTCACACAACCATTTAGCCATATAACAATAGAGAAATGAGCCGAAGGCGGAACAATAGAAAAATGCAACAATGAGCGAAGCGGAGCAATAAAAGGTAGTGAAAACCATCTAATAGACAATGCAATCATAGTCTATAAATTGTTTAAATTACAAGGTTATTTTTCCAACTTTACCAAGCCATTTTTTTGCCTCAAGTTTATTGATTATCTTGGGCTAAATAATAAAATGAACGAATTAAAGATGAAGTATTGTTTTTTGGCCTTCCTGTTATTTCTCTCCTTCCACTTATCCGCACAAAACCAACCTAAAATCGATTCCCTTTTGCAAGTCACCACATCCAATGTTTCGGATAAGGACAAAGTAGATAGTTATAATCAAATCGTTCATGAATACCAAGGAGGTGATTTGCTCAAGGCCATCCAATACTTTGAAGCGGCCACCCAATTAGCCAAGAAGGCTGCATATATCGAGGGAGAAGTCAACGCCTATTTTGAGATAGGAGGTATTTATTTTGTAAAAGGGGATTTCAAAAAGGCGGTTTATTATTATAAAAAATCTTTGGACCTGTCTCTGACCAATCATTATATTTCTGGACAAGCCAGTGCTTTGAACGGATTAGGCAATGCCCAACGTGGACTCGGTAACTTTTCTGAGGCCATCGATTACTTCTCCAAAGCCATTGAGTTGTTTACTCAATTGAACGAAAAAAGAAAAATGGCCATCGCGAGTAATAATGTGGGGCTCATTTATTGGGATCAGGGCGACTATGTAACGGCTTTGAGGGCGTATTTCAAAGCGTTGAAAATCTTTGAAGAGTTGGGGCACTCGCTGGGCATTGCTTTTTGCCAAGGGAATATTGGACACGTTTATGCAGCTCAAAAAAATTACCAAGAGGCATTGCAATATTATTTTAAAACCTTGGCCATTTTAGAAAAAGTCAATCATCAAGGAGGGTTATTAGAATGCCACAATAGCATTGCCAAGGTGTATTTCCAACAAAAAACGTATCAACCGGCCTTGACTTCTTATCACAAAGCATTGGAAATAAGTAAAAAAACTGACTTTAAAGAAGCCATTGGCGACAATCTGAATGGCTTGGCAGAAGTACACATTGCATTGGGGCAGTATGCGCAAGCATTGACGTATTTGAAGCAATCGTTGGAAATGCACCAAAAAATTAACCTGAAAAAAGGGGTTGCCGAAACCTATCTGATTTTAGGAAAATTGTTTATGAAGAAAAAGGAGGACGCCAAAGCCCTCAACTATTTTCAACAGGGGCTTAAAATTGCCCAAACCATTGGGGCGCCAGAATTGGTACGTGATGCCGCTGAACTGTTGAGTCAAGCATACCAAGACTCAGGAAATACCACAGCTGCTTTTGAAAATTACCGCCTTTTCATTCAGACCAGAGATAGTCT
Organism: uncultured Cytophagaceae bacterium; assembly: GCA_937899305.1. GTDB lineage: Bacteria > Bacteroidota > Bacteroidia > Cytophagales > Microscillaceae > Microscilla. The sequence goes on along the minus strand of CALDJV010000227.1, from coordinate 6,815 downwards.
AAAAAATGACAAACAAACCAAAAAAATACTGCAATTGGAATTCTCTCGGGAAAGAGACTCGTTACGGTTTGTACAAGAAAAAGAACGCCTCTCTTTTGAGGAGGAAAATAAGCGCAAAGCAGCCACTCAAAATGCTTCTTTTATTGGCCTGACCCTGGCATTGATTTTAATTTTGGTATTGGGTTATTTCTTTTGGGATCGTCAAAAAAGAAACCAAAAACTGGCTATAGCCAACCAAAAACTAGCCGAACATAATGAAGAAATTAATACCGTCAACGATACTTTGACCACCACCCTCAAGACTGTAGAAACCCAAAGAGACGATATATTGGCCAGCATCACGTATGCCCAAAGGATTCAAACCGCTACCTTGCCTCACAACGATCACTTTCAAGCCATGTTTCCTGATTACTTTATCTTCTTTAAACCTCGCAACGTAGTTTCAGGCGATTTTTATTGGATTTCGAAAATCGAAGAAGGGCCCAGTTTTGAAAAAGCACCAGCTCCCGAAAAAATCATCCTTGCGGTGGCTGATTGTACTGGGCACGGGGTTCCGGGTGCTTTTATGTCTATGATTGGCAATAATTTATTGAATGCCATCATCAAAGAAAAGCGCATTTTGGAAACCGATAAAATCCTCAATCAACTACACAATGAAGTTCGTTTGGTGCTTCGGCAAAAAGAAACCCAAACCCACGACGGAATGGATATGGTTGTGGTAAGCATTGATCGGGAAAATAACATCCTGGAATTTGCGGGGGCCAATAGTGCCTTGGCTTATGTTCAAAACCACCAGCTACACCAAATCAAAGGAGATAAAATGCCCATTGGAGGTGAACAAAGAGAAACCGAAAGGATCTTTACTCCGCATACCATCGACATTACCTCTCCTACTACGCTTTACCTATTTTCGGATGGTTATCAAGACCAATTTGGAGGCCCTAAAGGCAAGAAGTTTATGATCAAACGCCTCCGGAAGTTGTTATTTGAGATTTACCAAAAACCAATGGAACAACAGAAAGATATTTTGGACGAGACCCTGCACCGTTGGATGGGTAAAGAGGAACAGGTGGATGATATTTTGATAGTAGGCCTACAACTCTAAGAAGTGAAAAATGAGTGAGGTGAGTTCATAATATTCAGTCCAACGCTGTCTCCTTAACAGGCCAATATTTTGCCGTTAACAACCACCTATTTAATACTTTGACTTCAGCTAATTAAACAGGCATTACATAGGAATAATAAGATATTTTCATCTTATTATCTCTGATTTTGGCTCGGTTGCCTCCGATGGCTTCATTTTTTGCTTTTGTATCATGCAAGGGAAATAAAGGAAAAAACCCTCGACAGCATATGCTACCACGCAAGGCCAATGCCCCCTCCTTCCATGCTGTCTCCCCACCCGCAAGCGAAGCAACACACTTGTTCCAACAACCCTTGAAACACTGATATTGAACACAACTCTACTCTAGCGCATAACCAGGGATATTTATTCATAAAAAGCCATCCCAAAGATTTGGAATGGCTCGTATTTGGAAAACAATGTTGCATTACTGGCTGTTGGATGGCATCAATCTAAGTAATGCATTCGCAATAATTGCCTGTTTTTCTCTACTGCCTGATTTGCTGGGCTTCGTTATTTTTATTGTCCGTAGCGCTGCTATGGACGCAAAAACCGATGGCTACAGCTTTTGCTGTGCCGAGCTCTGCCGAAGGCTAAACGCCTCTCCCAACAAGCCAGGCATATGACAAAGTCGGACACTTATTTTGAAAGCATTACTAAATCAAACCTATCTGCGTTCATTACCTTGGTCCAGGTTTTGACAAAGTCACGAACAAATTTTTCTTTGTGATCGTCTTGGGCATATACCTCTACATAAGAACGCAATATAGAGTTGGACCCAAACACCAAGTCGGTTCGGGTAGCAGTCCATTTTAGCATCCCGGTTTTACGGTCACGAATTTCGTAAAGATCATGGGCGGTCGGCTCCCAAATATTGGCCATATCTGCGAGGTTTATAAAGAAATCGGTCGTCAAGGCTCCTTCGCGATCGGTAAACACGCCATGTTTGGTACCACCATAATTGGTCCCTATTACCCGCATACCACCTAGTAGTACGGTCATTTCAGGGGCGGTCAAACCCAATAGCTGCACCTGATTTAACAACATTTCTTCCGGGCTTACCACATATTTTTCTTTTGCCCAATTTCTAAATCCATCCACCAATGGTTCTAGAGGAGCAAACGAAGCTGCGTCAGTCATTTCGTCGGTAGCGTCGCCTCGACCAGGAGAAAATGGCACTGCAATCTCAAACCCTGCCGCTTTTGCGGCCTGCTCTACCCCTAGGTTACCCGCCAACACAATGGCATCGGCCACACTGATTCCAAACGTTTTGGCAATCGGCTCTAGCACTCCCAATACTTTTTGCAACCTGGCTGGTTCGTTGCCTTCCCAATCCTTTTGAGGGGCCAAACGAATGCGACTTCCATTGGCACCACCTCTGAAGTCAGAGCCTCGGAAGGTACGGGCACTGTCCCAGGCAGTAGCCACCATCTCGGTAATAGAAAGGTCGGTAGATGCAATGGCTGCCTTTACCGCCTCGACATCATAATCGGCTTTTCCTTGAGGAATAGGATCTTGCCAAATCAAATCCTCCTCGGGGGTATCAGGGCCAAAATAACGGACCTTGGGTCCCATATCGCGGTGGGTAAGCTTGAACCACGCTCGGGCAAAAGTCTCTGAGAAATACGCTTGATCATTCATAAACTTGAGCGAGATTTCTCGGTATATGGGATCTACCTTCATGGCCATATCCGCATCGGTCATAATAGGATTGTATCGGATCGCTGGATCTTCTACATCTACTGGTTTGTCTTCTTCTTTGATGTTCACTGGCTCCCATTGCCAAGCTCCAGCTGGGCTTTTTCTCAGCTCCCATTCGTGGTTAAACAACATCTTAAAAAAGCCATTGTCCCATTTCGTAGGCTCGCTTGTCCAAGCCCCCTCAATGCCACTAGACACCGTAAAACGTCCTTTCCCAGTTTTTTGAGCATTGCTCCAGCCCAGGCCTTGGGCTTCTACCCCAGCGGCTTCGGGCTCCGGACCCAACAAAGTAGCATCACCATTTCCGTGGGCTTTTCCCACCGTGTGACCTCCCGCAGTCAGGGCCACTGTTTCCTCATCGTTCATGGCCATCCGGGCAAAGGTTTCTCTTACGTGGGCAGCCGTTTTCATTGGATCAGGTTTTCCGTTTACCCCTTCTGGGTTCACATAAATCAAACCCATTTGGACCGCAGCCAACGGATTTTCCATGGTAGAAGCATCTTCCACATTTCCATAACGCTCATCGCTTGGTGCCAACCATTCCTTTTCTGCTCCCCAATACACATCTTTTTCGGGATGCCAGATATCGGGCCTACCAAAAGAAAAACCAAACGTTTTGAGTCCCATGTTTTCATATGCCATCGTACCCGCCAACACGAGCAGGTCGGCCCAGCTGATTTTGTTACCGTATTTTTGCTTGATAGGCCAAAGCAAACGACGGGCTTTGTCCAGGCTCACATTGTCGGGCCACGAGTTCAAAGGGGCAAAACGTTGATTACCCGTATTGCCACCCCCTCGGCCATCTGAGGTACGATAGGTTCCGGCAGCATGCCAAGACAACCGCACCATCAAACCACCATAATGCCCCCAATCAGCCGGCCACCATTCCTGACTTTCCGTCATCAAGGCGTGCATGTCTTTCTTCAAAGCTGCTACATCTAGCTTTTTCAATTCTTCGTGATAATTGAAACCCTCATCGAGCGGGTTGGTTTTGGTGTCGTGCTGATGCAAAATATCCAGATTGAGCGCATTGGGCCACCATTTTTTTTCAGAGGTACTGGCCGAAGTATTGCCACCGTGCATTACCGGGCATTTTCCATTCGTATTGTTACTAGTATTCATTTTTATATTGTTTAAAGTTATTTTCTTATTTCAGAGTGTTTTTTCAATAGTGCAATCAACGCTTGGTTTCCTTGCATCACCGCATGGTCCAGCGGTGTTTTACCACGACTATCCTTTACATTGACCTCGGCTCCGGCCTCGAGCAACACCTTGGCGATGGCTTCTCCGCCAAAAGTAGCGGCAAAGATAAGGGCCGTGGCCGAGTTGTAATTTTTGAGATTTACATTGGCTCCGGCTGCTACCAGGCGTTTGACTTGGTCAAGATATCCTTTGAAAATGGCTCCCATGAGGGCCGTATTTCCTGATTTATCTTGGGCATCTATCTGCGCTTTGGCCTTGATTAAGTGCGCTACTACCTCGGTTTGGTTGTTGTATACCGCCAAAATCAGCGGAGTAAAAGACCGTTGGTCGCGGGCATTTACCAAGGTAGGATCTTGAGTGATTAACTTTTGCACCGTCACTAAATCACCACTTCGGCTGGCTTGGTGAATATCAGAGGGTGATTGGGCCAGGCTGATGGTTGAGATCAACAGCAACCCCATGAATAGATGGTACTTTGTCATGATTGATTTTATTTTTTATTAATTGAAAAACTACTTGAGACCATTGATCGCCAGCATTCAGGCTTTTGGTAAAGTGGAATGACGCTCCACCATTTTCTAAGAAAAGTGCTTGGTATTCTTCTCCAATTTCGAGGGTGGTTTCAAGGCAATCGGCAGTAAAAGAAGGCGATACTACCAACAAGTTTTTCACCCCTTTTTTTGCGAGTTGCAAGATGGTTTCATCAGTATAAGGTTTTATCCAGGGTGCCTTGCCTAGCCTACTTTGAAAAGCCGTAGAAAATCGACCTGGGGCAATCCTCGAGGCAGCCGCAATCAATTCGCTGGTTTTGAAAGAGGCCGAGCGATAACAATAAGGTTTATGAAGCGCTTTCTGTTCACACTTGCATTTTGGCCAATGACAAAGGTGGGTATTTTGTTGCTGGGCGTTGCTCAAGTGCCTTTCTGGAATACCATGATAGCTAAATAGCACGTGGTCGGGCTTATAAAGTATAGTATCAATCCTTACCTTGGAGGCAAATGCTTCTATATACCCAGGATCATCGTAGTAAGATTGTATAAAGTCGATATGGGGTATCACGTTCCATTTTGAGACGATCTCCATTACTTTTTGGGCAACCGAACCAGTAGTAGCCGAGGCATATTGAGGAAAAAGCGGAAAAATGATGATCTTTTCCACATTGGCAGCCTTGAGCTTTTGTAATCCTTGTTCAATAGAGGGAGACTGGTAGCGCATGGCCAGTTCTACCTGTACCGATGCCAGATCTTGATTGAACAATTGCTGTACCTTTTTTACCAACGCTTGGCCATGTACCAACAATGGCGCACCGTTTTCTAACCAAAGTTTTTTGTATTCTTTGGCTACTTTGGGCGAACGAAACGGGGCAATGATGCCTTTTACCAATAAGGCTCGTTTCCAAGTGGGCAAGTCTATCACCCGCTCATCCATCAAAAACTCAGTCAGGTATCTCCTAACATCTTTGATCGCTGGGCTGTCAGGGGTTCCCAGATTTACGATTAAAACTCCGGTCTTCATCATTTATATTCCAAATGCGTTGTTGATAATGGTCAGTTGACGGTGGGTTAATTCTCCACGTTGAAGGCCAAAGAGTATTTTGGCCGACTTACGTACCAATCGGTTGGCGATTTGCTCGGCATAATTTGCCCGCTCTGCTTCCTCATCAGTGTCAGCAATAGGTCGAGTAGTTGTTTGCAACAAAGCGTGTTTGATATGGTTTTTATAAGACTTGAGGAACGCCCTGATTTTGCCTTTTTTGAGCCACTCAATCAACCCAGTCAATTCCTCTTCAAGAATGTGCTCTACTATCGGAATCGCCTTGAGTTGGGCTTCGCTGGTGGCCTGTACCAGGTTGGCTACTTCGTCTATATTGTATACTTGGTTATGATAGTCGGCAATGGATGTATCCACATTGGAAGGCATCGCCAAATCAATCCACAGCCTGGAACGATGGTCTTTAGGGCTTTGGGTAATCAAGTGCTTTCGATGACTCACTGCGGTAATGATGACATCAAAATCGGCCAAGGCATTGGCTTCTACTTTTTGCCAATCAAAGGTATTGATTTGGTATTGCTCGGCAAGTTGGGTGGCCTTGTAAGCAGTACGATTACTAATCAAAGTTTGGGCAAAGCGAAATTTGGGTAAATATTTTAAAACATCTTCGGCAATTTCACCTGCGCCCACAATCAATACTTTGAGGTGTTGGAGTGCCTCTTTGCCAAAATAGGTTTCTACCATTTTGAGTGATGCATACGCGGTAGAAGTAGCACCTTGACGATACAATGACTCTTTGGATACCCGCTTGTGACTTCTAAACACGGCCTGAAAAGCACGCTCTAATAAAGAGCCTTGTCTTTTTTGTGCCAAAGCAGTAAGATAACTCTCCTTTACCTGTCGGATAATTTGTTTGTCACCAATCACCGCCGACCTCAATCCATTGGCTACGTGCAAAAGATGGTTGACTGTATCTATAGTGCGGTCAAAAATGAGAAAAGCACTGGCCGAGAGCTTGACTTGATGCCGCATTTCTACATATTCTATCAGCAGTTGGCGCACCTCATAAGGCGTGGTGCAGTCAGATTCAAAATAGATCTCGGTACGGTTACAGGTAGTTACAATGGCAAACGCCTTGATCGTAAACCGATGGGTTAATACATGAGAAAATGCTCGTTTTTGGGCCTCATTAAAAGCATAATAAGTCCGCTCGTGTACTTGGGCTGTTTCGTGGGTGATCCCAACATCATTAGTGAGCGGTACATTATTTGTCAAGTCTTCCCAAGAATTCTAATAA
>CALDJV010000226.1 GCA_937899305.1 uncultured Cytophagaceae bacterium | reverse complement strand
CTTCTCATTTCTTGGCGGTTCCTCGAATCTGGACCAAGTTTCAGTTGGGAGTATTGGAAAAGATGCCGCAAAGTAAGCTGAATTTATTTTTGAAAATTCCGGTACTTTCCAGCATTGTCAAGAAAAAAATACGTACTGCACTTGGGTTAAACAATACTAAATTGTTGTTGACCGGAGCCGCGCCTATGCCTCCCACCTTGATTGCCTGGTATCAAAAACTAGGGATGAACGTTCGAGAAGCTTATGGAATGACCGAAAATGGAGGTTGTTGTACGGTTTCGCCCGAAAACGACATCCGATTGGGTACGATAGGCAAGCCCTACCCAGGTTGTGACATGAAGATAGAGGAAGATACTGGAGAGATTTGCATGCGGGCCCCCTGGGTAATGACAGGTTACTACAAAGATCCTGAAAATACTGGTAAAGTATTGAAAGAAGGAGGGTGGTTACACACTGGAGACCAGGGAGAGTTTGACCGAGATGGGTTCTTAAAAATTACCGGAAGGGTAAAAGATACCTTCAAAGGAGCCAAAGGAGAATACATTGTGCCTGCTCCGATTGAAGCCAAGTTTGCGGTAAACAACCACTTAGAGCAAGTGTGTGTGTTGGGACGTAACTTGCCACAACCCATTATACTGGCTGTTTTGTCAGAAATTGGTATGCAGGCTTCCAAAGAAGAAGTAAAGGAAAGCTTGACCGAAACTTTGACTAAAGTAAATACTGAGTTGGTAAACTATGAGCGATTGAACAAGCTAGTCATCGTAAAAGATCCTTGGACAGTAGAAAACAAGATGTTAACTCCTACTCTAAAAATCAAGCGTAACATACTTGAGAAACATTATCAAGAGAGTTTGCTAGAGTGGTATGATATCAAAGAAAAAGTAGTTTGGGAATAAGATTTTCCAATCTCAATTTTTAGTAAATACAATGAGTTCGTCAGGTCAATCTTATTTAAAAGTATGATTGGCTTGGCGAGCTTTTTTTGTTTGTATCGAAAAGCAGTTATGCTACTACTCGACAATTGGGATGCTGGTTTCTAAATTGTTCTACCACTTTGAAAGGAATATTCTTGCAAAAAGGCATGTTGACCATTTGAAGGCGTTCTAGGTGGTGAAGTGCCTCGAGACTATCTACTGGGGTACCCCAAAAAAAGATTTTTTGTAGTTTAGCTAAATCCTGTAAAGGAGACAAGTCCTGGGCCAGCGTTAGCCCACACTTCAATACTTCAAGTTTGTGTAATTTCTTCAAGGGTTTCAGCGACTCTACATCAGTAAACGACAAGTTTAACTGCCGTAAACTAGTCAGGTTTCTAATCGGTGAAAGGCTCGTTACCTTGGTGTTTACCATCCATAAAAGACGTAACTCGGTCAGGTATTCCAGCGGTTGCAAGTCGCTCACTTTGGTATCCGAAAACAACAACATTTGCAAATGGTGTAAAGTACTGAGGGGCGCCAAATCTTTGATCAAGGTACGAGAACAATCTAAGCTACGAAGTTTGGGTAGGGGCATCAATGGCGCAAGCGAAGATATTTTGGTATTGTGACACAACAATGTCTTGAGGTTGCGTAGCTGCTGAAGTGGAGCGAGGCTGGTAATTTTGCTATTATGACAAAGTACGTCTTCTAGTGAGACCAACGTACGCAACACTTTACCGTTGATTTTGATATACCGGGCCTTAAAGTTTTCATTAAAAAGGCGACGGTAGATCTTTTCCAAAGGAAGGTAATAGTTTTCCCTGGAAGCTGAAAGGGTGACTATTTTGGTTTCAGTCAGCCTGGTTTTAAAGACATAATTAATCAGTAGAATCTTTTGCCATTCTTCATCTAATGCTTCCCACCAATTTTGGATTTGTGCTATGTCTAATTCTTCACTTGTCATTTTGTTGTGCTGCTGTGGTCATTACTTGTTTAGAAACTTATGGTTTAGGCCAGCTTATCATGGAAGGTAAAACAACAAAACTAGCAAAAAATGACAATTATTAAGCCGATTAGGTTGCAAAAATTAAGGAACTTAGAGGTTACACATTACGCATTGAATCGGTCCAACTTCCGTGCAAAGTAGGAGATTGTAACGATTGATGCAATAACTGCATGTATACATCACGAGGAATGTCTTCGCCCCCAAGGCTTTCCAAGTGTTGAGTATATACCTGGCAGTCAATGAGCGTAATCCCAAGTTTGGTCAGGTTTTGAGTCAACGAGATAAATCCGGTTTTGGAAGCATTACTCACTTTGCTAAACATAGATTCCCCAAAAAAACAGCTACCCAACGATACCCCATACAGTCCACCTACCAGCGTACCGTCGTTCGCCCATACTTCTACCGAATGGGCAAAACCTGCTTCATGAAGTTGACAATAAGCCTCTACCATATCATTGGTAATCCAAGTACCTGCTTGTCCGGGGCGCTGTATGGCTTTACAGGCCATAATGACTCCTCGAAAGTTTTCGTCATAGGTTACCTTGAAAATATTTTTCTTGAGCACCTGACGCATACTTTTAGAAACCCGGAGCTTGTGAGGAAAGAGTACAAAACGAGGGTTAGGCGACCACCACAAGATGGTGAGATCGTCTTCGTTATACCAGGGGAAAATGCCTGACTGGTATGCAAGTAGTAATCGGTTGACAGATAAGTCTCCTCCAAATGCCAGTATGCCATGTTCGTCGGCATAGTGTACCGGAGGAAAGTACAACGACTCATCTAGTAGTGTATATCCCATTTGAATCTTCGAGAAAGAAAGTGAACTTCTAAAGTTAAAAAAGCTTTGTTTGAATAACGAATAGTACGCTAATGAATCTCGAATATCGAAGTTTTTCTTTTATTATGCAACCAAGCGATTTTGACTCCATATCACCTTCAGTATGGCTTAGTTCATTGCTTGATATTTATAATTTGGTGCATAGATCGTTTTTCTGAACACAAAAATGTCAAAATCGAGCTTGCCTCTCCTCATTATTTTTTATACTTGCACTTCTTTTGAAATTCTTAATGGAAAAACTCAGTTAGAGTTAGAAGAGCAATTGGTGTCCAATGAAAAAATTTGAGATTCTAAACACCGCTGATACCCGTTCGGGGTTTGGCGCAGGACTAAGCGAATTAGGAAAAACTCACCCAAATGTAGTGGCTTTGTGTGCCGATCTTACTGGATCATTGAAGATGGGCCAGTTCAAAGCAGATCACCCTGAACGTTTTTTTCAGGTAGGTATTGCCGAAGCCAATATGATGGGACTGGCCGCAGGTTTAGCCATTGGAGGTAAAATTCCATTCACGGGCACATTTGCCAACTTTTCTACCGGAAGGGTATATGACCAAATCCGTCAATCTATCGCCTATTCGGGTAAGAACGTGAAAATTTGTGCTTCACACGCTGGAGTAACCCTGGGAGAAGATGGAGCCACCCACCAGATATTGGAAGACATCGGCATGATGAAGATGTTGCCTCACATGACAGTAATTAACCCTTGTGATTTTAATCAAACCAAGGCAGCTACTATAGCCATCGCAGATTACGAAGGGCCCGTTTATTTACGTTTTGGCCGCCCCAAGGTACCGGTATTTATTACGCCCGATACTCCTTTTGAAATTGGCAAAGCCTTGATGCTAAATGAGGGAACTGATGTATCTATTTTTGCTACTGGACACTTGGTCTGGAAGGCAATTGAGGCGGGAGAAATTTTGGCCGAAAAAGGCATCAGTGCCGAGATTATCAATATCCATACAATTAAACCATTAGATGTAGAAGCCATTGTTGCCTCGGTAAAGAAAACCAGAGCAGCAGTAAGCGCCGAAGAACATCAATTGAATGGAGGGTTGGGAGACAGCGTTGCCCAGACTTTGGCAAGAAATTACCCTGCTCCACTGGAAATGGTAGGCGTAAACGACCAATTTGGGGAAAGCGGTAAACCTGAGGACTTAATGGTAAAATATGGCTTGTCTACGCAGCATGTAGTAGATGCTGCTTTGAAGGCGATTGAGCGTAAAAATGCTTAAGTGAAAGAAAAGATTTTAACAAACAAAAGAGCCAGTCTGGATTACCGGACTGGCTTTTTTTATTTTATAGAATGTTCAAGCTCTTCATAAAGTTATTCTTATAAGAACGGCCAATGGGGATAGACTTACCACCAATTTCTACGTATAAATCCTGGATGGACTCGATGTGTTGCTTGTTGACAATGTAGGAACGGTGTACCCGCAAAAAGTTTTTGGCAGGCTCGAGCTTCTTTTCAATTCCTTTCATGGTAGAGTGTACAATGTATTTTTTATCAGAAGCATAAATGATCACATAATCCGACAGCGCCTCAATGTAGCTAATTTCGTGCAGCTCGATTTTCACGATTTTATAGTCAGTTTTTACAAAAAGTGCCGAAAGTTCCGTTTCCTCTGTTTCTTCGTCTTCTTGTTTGGCCAGTTGCTCTGAAACCCGGTCTACTGCTTTCAAAAAACGGGGATAATTGATTGGTTTGGTCATATAATCAGTGACATTGTATTCAAATGCCTCTACCGCATATTCCATTTTAGAGGTAATTAATACAATGCAAAGCGATGTAGATTTTAGGGCCTCCACCAACTCTAGTCCAGTCATTTCGGGCATTTCTACATCTAAAAACAATACATCAATAGAATCATCCTTTTTGAGGATATTGATTGCATCGATGGCATTGTCACACAAGTGTTTGAGATTTAATGATTCCGTTTTTTCTACAAAATGTTCTACCACTTTGCGAGAAATATCTTCATCATCCACAATCATACAATTCATAAGCGTATTGAATTTGATTAGGTCAAAATAATAGATTTGATAACCTAGACGTATAATAGCAAGGTAAAAAATAAAAGGTACAAATGCCCTAATTCTGAGGATTATATTGGGCAAAGAGCTTTTGTACGTATTTGCCAATAATGTCGAACTCCAAGTTTACCTGATGTCCTGGCTCAAGGGTTTTAAAATTGGTGTGCTCGTAAGTGTAGGGAATAATGGCTACTGAGAATGCGTTTTCTTGAGAATTGAACAAAGTCAAGCTTACTCCATTGATGCAAATAGACCCTTTTTCTACCGTTACGTGCTGTTGGGTGGGGGCGTACTCAAACCCAAACAACCAACTACCATCCTGTGCCTCTTTGGAAGCACAAATGGCTACCTGGTCTACGTGTCCTTGTACAATGTGCCCATCCAAGCGGGCGTTCATGACCATACTACGTTCAAGGTTTACCAAAGTACCTACTTTCCACTCGTTCAGGTTGGTTTTTTGAAGGGTTTCATCAATGGCGGTTACTTTATACAAATCCCCTTCTATGTCAGTTACGGTTAAACAAACGCCATTGTGAGACACACTTTGATCTACTTTCAATTCTTGGGTAAAAGGACTCTTTACGGTAAAAGTACGGTTGGTTCCTTCGTCAGAAATGACTTTTACTTCTCCTATATGCTCTATAATTCCGGTAAACATAAGCGTATTAAAAAATTAAAAATATACAAATCAAGCAAGTATGATTGTTTGGTTACTCTAAGACCCACCTCCTGATAAGACAGACTTCTTCTAAAACAAGCAAACAACATCACCAACAAATAAAATCAATAATTGGTTGCTATTGTTTTTCTATCCATTTTTTACCCCAATTGTTTTGTTCTTCGGAGGACCATAACTCAGGGTAAAAAATCACCTTTTGAAAACGTGGGGGCAAATATTTTTGCCAATTTGTACCTCCAGTGGCTTCAATCACTCCCTCCGAATCTTTTAGGTAACGTACCGCCGACTTATAATGAGCCAAACGCCAATCTACATTCATGAGGGTATCGAGTTTACGCAATGCTTCGGTCATTTGCTGCTTAAGTGTTTCGGTCGTGTTTTCATGCGTAAGCAATGTGGTGTAAGTCTGCCATAGGTTTGTCGTGCGCACCTGCTCCCCTAAATCAATAAATTCAGCCCGGTACTTATGCTGAAAATGCTTGGAAGTAATGGTTTCTTCTCCAGTATTTTGATCGGTAGCGCCCGCCTTCCAATAAATGTGGTTAAACATGGTCTCAATAGCGTCTTCGGGAGTGTATTGTGCCCGATGATTGCGATTCACTAAGTTGATGAAATCGGTAGACCAAATCTCTATTTTTCGGACTTGAGCCGATTGAAAACCACTAGCGGGTAACAGCGCCATGCGAAACTGACGAAATTGCTCTACATCCATGCCTTCAATCATGGTATCATAACTGAAAGTAAGAATTCGAAAAAACAGATTGATGCGCTGTAGCCTTTGGATAAAAAAGGTAGGGGTAAGTTCGGAGTGCTGAGCAATTTGTTTGATTTCACGTAGAATGAGCTTGAAATAGAGCTCCGTGATTTGGTGGTATACAATAAAAATGGTTTCGTCAGGAAAATCAGTCCTGGGGTTTTGCAGGCTCAACAAAGTATCCAAGTGGATGTAGTTCCAATACTTGAGATAGTTGGCGTGCAGCAAGCCTTCTAGATTATCGGTAAGGCTTTGACCTGTCAAGCTATATTTGTTTTTTAAATCATTGAGTAGGTGATCTACCAAAGCTGGATCAACATCCTCTTGTTTATCAGAGTAATTCATATGCGTTATTTTATCTTTTCTTCAAATAATCATTGGTTTGACGAAGGCAATTCTTTTGTATTTCTTCAAAATTATATTTTTTGCGTCAATTCTTAAACTTTTTGAATGAAACCTCCTGAACTGCAAGGAAAGGGAAATCGTCAAAAACTTTATAAAAAACCAAACTACTTTGAAAATTATAGGTATTTTAGTTAACCTTTGTCACGATTTGGTACTTAATGTAAAAGACAATCATGAATTACCCCAAAGCCGCAATAAAGCGAGAACGTATCATTTATATTGCCGTCATTGTAAGTTTACTGGCAGCTTTGGCTTACTTGTATATCAATCAAAAAGACAATGAAGTACAAACCCAGTTATTGAATCATCAGAGTGATTTGTTACAGGACGAACTAAAAAAACTCAACCAAAAAATCAAACAAAAAGAAATAGAAATCACCAGTATTACCCAAAGTAAAGACCAGAAATTACAGCAAAAACAACAACAACTTCAGCGCGAAGTAAAAAAAATGAAAGAGCAAAGGTTGATTATTCAAAAGCACTTGCGTGAAATAGGAGTGTTACAACAAGATAAAGAGGTGGATGCAGAGAAAATAGTGGTGCTGAATAAACAAATCGTAGGCCTGAAAAATGACTTGCAAAACATTCAATCCAACTTACCCAAACTTATTCAAACCAAGGTAGATTCGGTCAAAACTGCCGATAGCACCATCTTCACTTATTTACAGGTAAAAAACAAACGCTTAACGTTGCAATTATCTCAAAATCAACAACAAAAAAACATTCTCAATCAACGTATCAAAGAGCTAGAAGAAACCCGCAAACGTTTGTCCAGTCCTTTGCTAAGAATAGAAGTGCTTACCAATGCTTCGAGGCTTATCTACAGTCAACTGACCAAATACATCAATTTGTCTTTTACGATTTTACCTAACCCTCTTAAAGAAAGAAAAAACAAAACAGTTCGGATTTATCATTTGGTATACAAATACGCTGATAAAGATACCAAGATGACTCGGAAATTGGTCACTAGTATTTCGTATCGTAAACAAGATCGGTTAGAAAAGTCGGTAAAGTACAACAACCGCCGGGCTTTTGAGAAAGGAACCCACGTTTTTGAAGCCGAAGTAGATGGTTTTGTGATTGCTAGTAAGACCGTAAATGTAGAGTAAGTTTATTCGCTTTTAATGTACCGTAATATTTCAAAAATACTTAGTAAATTTGCTTTCAAAATGGTTTCTATCAAGTTAAAATCTGGATTTTAGATGTACCTATTTTTGAAAAGTACTGAAAAAAAACTTATTTTTAGAAAGCATTTAGATATTTAGTTTACCAGCAAGAAATAAAACCAAATGTATTTTAATCACTCAGGTAATAACGAAAAGAAATACCCTATAATCACGTGGAAAAAAAACTGAAATTGTATGTATTTGCGGCCAGTGCAGTTTTGATGCTGATGCTTATTTTCTTTGCTGTCAACCCATTGGATCTACATATTTCGCAAAGCGGCAAAGTAAAATTTCGCAAAGAAAACTTAAAAGTAGTATTGCAAAAATATCTGAATAAGGTGGCTGATAAGAGTGCTTCTGTCAATGAAAAAGAGCGTTTTGCAAAAAAAATTGTGGCACGTTGCGAAAGCGATGGTATATTGGTATACTATCGTTATCAAGGTACCGAAGTAGTAGATACCTTGTCATTGTCAAGCTACCTTACTCGTCTGAGGGTATTAGGTTATCGTCAGCCTAGGCTTGTAAACATTACCAAAGAAGCTGAAAAAAGCAAAATAACGGAGTTAAGAATTGTAGAAGCTAGACAAGAGTCAAAATCAGATATTTGATTATGAGCAAGGACTTGAATATGATAAAAAATGAGCGGATAGTATACCTAATGATCATTACATTATTGGTATTGACTTTGGCGTATACTATTCTGACGAATGGCAATGAAGGAGAGAAAAAGCGCTTATTGACCGAAAACGAGTTGGTATTGCGTAAAGAAATTGTTCAGTTAGACAAAGTAATTAAAGATACCGAAAACCAAGTAAAGGAACTGACCACTACCAATGACAAGAAAAAAAGAGAGCTCAAAGGCGCGATAGAACAACTCAAAAATCTAAAAGCTCAGAAAGAAGATCTATTGAAGAGTATACAAGAGCTCAAAAGAGATCGCAACATCAATTTGAGGCGTATTACCGATTTGAATGAAAAGATTGTACAACTGCGTAAAAATGTAACTGGAATCAATAAAGAGCAAGTCATTACTCCTCGAAACCAACTAGATAGTAGTATGTTGTTGGTGATTGAAGATTTGAGAAATAATAACGCTAAATTAGAGTCTAAGAATACTTACCTCAGCAAAAAGGTAACCGACCTGGAAAACAAAATGAGTAATTCATTGCCAGTACACGTAGAGATGGAGGCCCAGGTACAAACCCGACCCAAAAGCAAAGAAATCAAACAAATCAGCATTACTTTTTTAGTATTACCCAACAATGCCCGTAAACAAACTGATAAGGATATTCAGATTTTTCACTTGCGCTACAAGTACAACAAAGAAAAAAAGGATACCGAGATCGAGCGAGAGCTGATCACCACGTTGGCTTATCGCAAAAAGAAAATACGCAAGGACTTTGTATACAAACCCAAGCGGCGGTTTGAGGCAGGCACCCACATCTTTGAAGCCATGGCCAATGGCGAGATACTTGGTAGCAAGACCCTTAATATTACACAATAAAAGATCAGGTAATGAAAAAATACCTTACTATAATCATTTTGGTGATTGCAGGCATCACCGCAGTTGCTGGTATAACCGATAATTTTATTACTAAAAGTCCTGGACGCAATATTTGGGACATATTGATGAAAGTAAAATGGGTGAAAGCTTACGATAAAAAATTTGAAACCAATAGTTATGTCCCCAAGTTTAACAAAGAAATACAGGCCTTGAATGGCAAGGTCATCACCATCAAAGGATACTTGATTCCAGTGGATTTGTATGGGGGAGGCGAGTTTGCCATCATTTCGGCCCTGCCAGTAGCCAGTTGTTTTTTCTGTGGAGGAGCCGGCCCCGAAACTGTCATGGAGATCTATACCAAGCAAAAAATCACCCCCGATAATACGGGTAAAGTTACTTTTCAGGGGCGCCTGGAGCTCAACCCCGATGATGCCGATCACCTCATTTACATTCTACGAGATGCCAAGCCTTTGTATGGTGGTTAAAAATAAATGCAAAGCCTTTTTAGACTTTGCATTTAAGTATGATTTTAAAACGAGTTGACAGGTATTGATAGCCTATCTTTGATCGTCCTTCCTTAAATTTCAAGATTAATCTTGTAAGTATATTCCTCTACAATCATATTGGCCAACAACTTTTCGCAAGCCGTCTCGGTTTTTTGCTTGGCTTCGGCAAGGTTTTCTGCCTCAAGACTCATCACAATGTGCTTACCCACTCTTACATCGTGTACATCGCTAATGCCCAGGTTACCGAGGCCCAACTTGACGGCTTTGCCTTGAGGATCTAAAATTTCTTTGCGAGGCATAATGTCTATTTCAGCTTGAAATCTCATCGTTTAGTCAATATTTGAAGTTAAAACTATCAACTCAGCTTGAGTCTACATTTGAAGCTGCAATTAACGAAGGTTCAGGCATAATTAAAAAAGCCTTGTATAGATTTTTTATAGCAAAGGCTGGTTTGCGATGATATAAGACAAAAAGTAGTGAACCACTCAACTAGAGGTTATTTCTCAGGAATGATTCAAACAAAGTCCATTTTGAATTGTTTTTTGGTAAACTCATTATTTTTTGATAGTTTGCTTATGCTTTAGGGGTGTCCCAATGGTTTGGATAAAATTGGAAGGACTGAGATGAAACCCTTTGAACCTGATGTAGTTTGTGCTACCGGAGGGAAAAGTGACCAAATACTATAATGCTAGAGGTGTATGTGATTATATACACTCGCTTGTGTCATAGTACCCATCGTCTAATTTTTCCCTTCCGTATCTTTTACAATTACTACATTTGGTCTGCTAAAAAATGAATTAGTGGTTTATAGCATATTGTTATGGACTTCATGATTCACAAGTAGTACTGCAAACGATCAACTCATATGGAAATACAGATTAACCAAAGTACCTATAGTTTTGAGGCTTCTAAAACGATTGATGAAGTATTAGAGCAACTTGACCTGCCACGTCACAAAGGAGTAGCCATTGCAGTAAATAATGCCGTAATACCTCAGACTGAGTGGAACAACTATGCTTTGCAAAATGCAGACAAAGTACTGCTTATAAAGGCTTCGGCTGGAGGATAAGTTGGACTCCCTCTGGTAGACAGGCCTGGTACAGCCATAAAATAAGGTAACATAGAGCAATTGAAATAATAGAGCCAATCAATAAAGAAAGATATATGAAACAGAAAGACCGAATTCCCAATCAAGACGTAATCAGTAGAGATCCGTTTCCAGCCTCCAAAAAAGTATACGTAAAGGGTAAAATGCACGACATAGAAGTGGCCATGCGTGAAATTACCCTGGACGACACCGAGCACAAACTAACCGGAGAAGTGTCTCCCAACGATCCGGTAACCGTATACGATACCAGTGGACCTTACACTGACCCCAACATTGATATTGACGTAAAAAAAGGACTGACCCGCCTGCGTGAAAAGTGGATTGCTGATCGGGGTGATGTAGAGCAACTAGACCAAATCTCGTCTAAGTACGGAAAAATGAGAGCCAACAATCCACTACTAGATGAACTGCGCTTTGAGCACATTGCTCAACCTTACAAAGCCAAAAAGGGACAAACGGTAACCCAGATGCACTATGCCCGTCAGGGAATCATTACGCCCGAAATGGAATACATTGCCATTCGCGAAAATCAGCGTATTGAAGAAATGCAGGACATTGGGCACCAACACCCAGGCAATAGTTTTGGAGCCTTGACTCCCAAAAAAGTCATTACTCCAGAGTTTGTAAGACAAGAGGTTGCTGCGGGCCGGGCCGTGATTCCTTCTAACATCAATCACCCTGAAAGCGAGCCAATGATCATTGGGCGTAACTTTTTGGTGAAAATCAATGCCAACATTGGAAATTCGGCGGTGACTTCGAGCATCGAGGAAGAAGTAGAAAAAGCAGTGTGGGCTTGTCGTTGGGGTGCCGATACGATTATGGACCTATCCACCGGTAAAAACATCCACGAAACCCGGGAATGGATCATTAGAAACTCACCTGTTCCCATTGGAACCGTGCCTATTTATCAAGCTTTGGAAAAAGTACACGGCAAAGCCGAAGATTTGACTTGGGAAATATTCCGAGATACTTTGATTGAGCAGGCCGAACAAGGAGTAGATTATTTTACCATCCACGCTGGAGTATTGTTGCGTTACATTCCGTTGACCGCCAATAGAATAACAGGGATTGTATCGCGGGGTGGTTCTATTATGGCCAAATGGTGCTTGGCTCATCACAAAGAGAGCTTCTTGTATACCCACTTCGCAGAAATTTGTGAAATCATGAAGGCCTACGATGTTGCTTTTTCTTTGGGAGATGGCCTGCGACCAGGAAGTATTGCCGATGCCAATGATGCGGCCCAGTTTGGTGAGTTACAAACCTTGGGAGAGCTGACCAAAATTGCTTGGGAACACGATGTACAGGTAATGATAGAAGGGCCAGGGCACGTACCCATGCACTTGATCAAAGAAAACATGGAGAAGCAACTTCAAGAATGTTACGAAGCACCTTTTTATACGTTGGGACCTTTGACTACTGACATTGCTCCTGGTTATGATCACATTACCTCGGCAATTGGCGCGGCCAACATTGGGTGGTATGGGACAGCGATGTTGTGTTATGTAACCCCTAAAGAGCACTTAGGCTTGCCCAACAAGCAAGATGTGAAGACAGGGGTAATTACTTACAAGTTAGCTGCCCACGCTGCCGACTTGGCCAAAGGACACCCCGGAGCCCAAATTAGGGACAATGCCATTAGCAAGGCCCGCTTCGAATTCCGCTGGAACGACCAGTTTAACTTATCGCTTGACCCCGATACAGCACGCGAATTTCACGACGAAACTTTACCTGCTGAAGGGGCTAAAGTGGCGCACTTCTGCTCAATGTGTGGCCCTCACTTCTGCTCAATGAAAATTACCCAGGAGGTACGCGACTTTGCCAAGCAAAACAATCTGGAAACTGAAGATGCATTGGCAAAAGGAATGGCCGAAAAGTCTCAGGAGTTTAAGGAAAAAGGAAGCGAGATTTATTCATAGATGAATAGTCCATATTAGTTCGTAGTTGGGAGCCAGTAGTTCGTAGCTTTTTAGATTGATAATCAATAGTAATAGTTTGCGGTTCGATTTTAAACCGAAGAATAATTGAGATCGTTGATTTTACGAACTACGAACTACGAACTACGAACTACGAACTACGAACTACGAACTACGAACTA